>CAYZUI010000034.1:0-17555 GCA_964481945.1 uncultured Gammaproteobacteria bacterium | reverse complement strand
TGCATGGTGAATCCAAATGGGCATTTAGTTTCTCGTCGCGTTATAAAACAGTTCTCCGCACCATTAAATATATCTTTGCTTTAAAGCGAACTTTGCGTTAAACTAGTGCCATGCAGATTATCATTCATCGCGTGAATGACATTGAACAGTTAAAAACTATTGATCCAAACTTTGGAGTTGAATTGGATATTCGGGCCGAGGGTGATCGGCTAGTGTTGAACCACGAACCATTTTCCGGAGGTGATGATTTTGAAGAGTACCTGAAAAATTATCGACATACCTTGGCCGTGTGGGATATCAAAGAAGCCGGTATTGAACAACGCGTGATTGATTTAGCCAAAAAATATCAGGTCCAAAATTATTTTCTATTGGATGTAGAATTTCCGTATTTGTATCGGGCTAGTCGAGCCGGGATGCACAATATGGCTGTGCGCTTTTCGGAAGATGAAGGCATAGACACTGTGCTCAAATATAAAGGGAGAGTCGATTGGGTATGGATTGATACCAATACCCGCCTACCGCTTAATGAAACGGTCAAAGCCCAATTGCACGGTTTTAAAACCTGTGTCGTCTGCCCAGAGCGGTGGGGTCGGCCGCAGGATATCCCTGTGTATATTGAACAGTTGCAGGCTATGCATTTTCCGCTTGATGCCGTGATGACCACCGCACCATACGTCAACCAATGGTCCACCTATGCCTATTAAAGGAATTCTGCTTGATTTAGACAATACCGTGTACGCTTATCCACCCTGTGATCAGGCTGGCCAACGTGCCGTGATCAAGTGGTTGAGTCAGAAACTAGCGGTATCACCACGAACCATCACAACATCATATAATCATGCTCGTCATCAGATTCATCGACAACTGCAAGGTTTAGCTGCTTCCCATGCGCGGGTGCTGTATCTGCAATATGTTATTGAAGCAGTCACTGGACGTACGAATGTCAATCTCACATTGCAAGCTGAAAAAATTTTCTGGCAGGCGTATTTTGAAAAAATGAAATTGCGGCCTGGTATCGTACCGCTCCTGAAATTGATTCGCCAACATTCACTCATACTAACTCTGATCACTGATTTGACAACGCACCTGCAGCTCGCTAAAATAGCCAAACTTCGCCTAGATCAGTACTGTGATTTTGTTGTCACTTCAGAAGAAGCCGGTCATGATAAACCACACCCAGCCATGATCACCCTAGCTCTCCAAAAAATGCACTTACGATCATCGGAAGTAATCTGTATTGGAGACTCTCTCGCCAAAGATAAAGTGGTTGCCCAACGTCTCCGTATTCCATTTATCCAACTTACTACCCAACGTCAGGTAGCAGCTACAGCCAAACTGATTAAACACTATCTACAATCATGAAAATACTTGTCACTGGAGGAGCTGGTTTCATCGGATCACACCTGTGTAAGAAACTACTACAGGAAAAGCATGATGTCATTTGCGTGGATAATTTTTATACAGGCACAAAGGATAATATTATCGAACTGTTAGAGAATAAACGCTTTGAGCTGATTCGTCATGATGTGACATTTCCCCTCTATCTGGAAGTGGATCAAATTTATAATTTGGCTTGCCCGGCTTCGCCCATTTATTATCAGTCCGATCCGGTACAGACTACAAAAACTTCGGTGCATGGCGCCATTAACATGTTGGGGTTGGCCAAACGAACTAAGGCAACTATCTTGCAAGCCTCAACTTCTGAAGTGTATGGCGATCCGGAAGTCCATCCTCAACCGGAATCCTATTGGGGTAGAGTGAACCCGATTGGTATTCGATCGTGTTACGATGAAGGCAAACGCTGCGCCGAAACGTTATTCTTTGATTATTGGCGACAACATCATTTACCCATTCGTGTCGTTCGGATTTTTAATACCTACGGACCTAATATGCATCCCCGTGATGGCCGGGTGATTTCAAACTTTATCGTCCAGGCCTTGGCTAATCAGGATATAACCGTATATGGTGATGGCTCACAAACCCGCAGTTTTCAATACATTGATGATCTAGTGACTGGGATGATACGGATGATGAATAACACCGAGGAATTTATTGGACCAGTCAACCTAGGTAATCCGCAAGAATTCACCATCAAACAACTTGCCGAAAAAATTCTTGAACTGATACCGCAAAGTACCAGCCAGATTATCTACAAACCATTGCCGCAAGATGATCCTAAACAGCGCAAACCCGACACGACGTTAGCCAAAGCCAAACTGGATTGGGAACCAACCGTGGCGCTGGAAGAGGGGTTAAGAAAAACAATTACGTATTTTGATACACCTTAACAAAAGCCAGGGCCTGTTCGAGTGCTTGACCACCTTTCATTTCAAGCGATACCCAATGGTTATAGTGCAGTTGTTTCAATACCTGCGCAATAGCGGCATGTGGCACTGGAGAGTTCGCCACACCAACTTGCGACAAGTATGGTTCACTGACATGAAAGTGTTGTAACACCGCAAAGCTTTTTTTTATGGCGGCTACACAATCCTCTCCCATCATGGTCATGTTACCTGAATCTAAATGTAGCCGAAAACCAGGATGGTCTACACGTTTGACTAACTCTAACCCTTCATCCGCTGTAGTAATAAAATCACAACCATACGCAACGGAGTTTGGCTCGATACACAATCGCGTGTGGTGGGTGATGGCTACCTCACCTAGGTCAGCAAAAAATTGACTGGCAATATCCATAGCCTGTGCCTGGGGTAGATTGCCTCGTAACCGATTCTTGGGTGAACCAAATACTATCGCGCTGACACCCAGTTTGCCGCAGACAGCAATCATTTTTGCGGTAAAGTCAAACAGGTGCTGACGCGTTGCTTCACTGTGAAACAGTTGTAATTCAGGATGTCCAAAGTGAAGTGATTGTGCCCCGACAATGGTCATACCACGATCTTCCCACCACTGCCGAACGGCAGCAATCTCACGATCACTGACTGCCAATGGATTAGCCCAAATTTTAGACGGCGCCAGATCAACACTGGTGATCCTATACTGCTTCAACAGTGCAACAACTTGTTCGTTTTCACTTGCTTCCCAGGCAATATTAGAAATAGAAACGTTCATCGGTGTACAAATGCCTTAATACGCTGAATGGTTGCGGCGGTATCATAGAAATACATACCGCGGCCACCAAATAACGCCGCGTACTTGGTTTGAAAATCGTAGATCCGGGCCGGTTTAGCTGGATTCCCAGTTAGTTCAACATCAAACACAGCTTTGGCCACCACACGAGCATTGATTGGTTCGGCGGTACAATGCACAAACGCTAAGTTGTGCTGGAGAGCGATTTGGATATCACTCCACAGACGACTGATATCATAAAATTGAAAGACACTTGCCGGATTGGTGAATGCGTTTGGATTATTACCATTCATTAAATCATAAATCAGATTTTTTTTCATCCCCTCACCAAACAATCCAGCCAGGCGCATAATCACATGATGGGGAAAGTGCTGACGAATAAATTGTTCTGCCATAAAGCGGTTCCGACCATAGACCGAAGCACTGTTTGGATCAATCATAGTATCTTCATTGACACCATTTGGTTGAGCAAAGACATCTACTGTTGAAATGAAGACGAACTGCTTTGCCTGGATGGTAGCCAACTGATCGAGTAACTGTTGAATCTTCGTTAGGTCTTGAGCGGGGGCTTGATTGGCTGTCCACATTTCCGCAGTGATACCGGCGCATACGACTAAATCATACGTTTGCCCGCGGATGTCGGCAATGTTCTTTGAATTGAACAACTGACCAAAGGTATCACCGGATTGTCTCAAAATATTCCCACCAACAAATCCTGTATAACCAATCAAGGCATTAGATAACATTAATTTTATCCTTCATAGCTGCTAAAAATTTACTGGTAGATTCTTCGGCAATAAAATAAAGTGGCTGATCTTTCGATTCAACTAAAATGCGAGCTACATATTCTGATACCACTGTCAAAATTAAAAAAAGTAAGAAAAACATCGTTGAGTTTACTACCGATGTACTGATCCAGCCTTCAGCAATCTGTTGTTTTACAAGTGAAACGATAAGCACATAGATGATAAACAACAGGTTCAAAAAACTGGCAATCAGACCAAGTGAAGTGGCCAAACGTAAAGGAATAATGGAATTTGATATGATGACTTCAATCGCTCGAGATAACGATTGCCAAAAACTATCACGCCGACTGGTATATCCGGCACGATAATGCCGATCATAGGGAATATAGGTTTGAGTAAAACCCACGTGCGCATTGATATATTTGATATATCTACTTTTGCTTTTGATTTGGGTGATCGAATTCACAGCCCGACGACTTAATACTCTAAAGTCAGCCGCGTTGGGCGCCAGATAAATGCCAGTGAGTTTACCAACGATTGAATAAAATAATTTTGCGAATATCTTTTGCCAGAACGTATTATCAGACCGATCCTTGCGTTCAGCAATAACCACGTCTGTACCACGTAACGCTTCTGCCATTAATGCCGAAATTAAAACTGGAGGATCACAGCGTAGGTCCATCATAATCACATAATCCCCGATACTATTATCTAAGGCTGCTGAATAGGCAATATCTGTGGAGTACTGGCGCGACAGTACTACTAAGCGAATATTTGAAATCGTAGCTTGAGCAGTCTTTGCTAAAGTGACCGAGTTATCGGTTGAACCATTATCCACAATTAAAATTTCATAGTAGTCCGACTGTTTGGCTAACTCGATCTGAACTTCAGCAATCACCTCCTGAATAATGGTTGCATCATTGTGCATGACTAAAGCCACGCTCACCAACTGGTCTTTCATATACGGCTCCTATGGTATCACATCAGCGAGGTCAAATCAATTCCGCCTGAATGATTTCTAAAGACTGTACCGTCACTAACCCTTGATTGATGCTCAAATCAATCCAGGTATTGTCATCGGCGTACCAATCGTAATCGGCGCTCACTCGTACGGCATAACGGTGAGACTGCCCATCGGCCAGTGTCGTAAATTCAATTGACCCCTCAACGCTTTCAGCCTGGCCAAACTGTACAGTCAGATTAGCAGGCAGATCAGCTGATGCGGTCAGTGCATCAATGATTATATAATTACCGTTTGATTTTTCAGCCTCGGTAAGTGGATCAAATGGTAAGTGCAACTTAGTTCCGGCAGTGAGTGTACCAAGACTGGCTTCGAATTGCGCTTTGGTTCGGAGTGTGTACATCGATGCATAATCCAGGTCGCCTAACTCACCCCACAGATAAGGAATATATCCCAGATTGACCGTTTGACCGACGACTGATTGAGAAACAGTTGGTTCAAGACCATAGGCCAATTCAAATGTATCTACAGTAAATTGACTTTCTGGAAATATCTCCAATTGGAGACCAGTCAGTGTCCAAGCCTCATCACGTTCCGGCAACTTCATATAGAGATCATTCCACCCGGTCAACACAGAAAAGTCGACCATGGCTTGATCAGTGAAGGGAGTACCGTCCACTTGATAATAGAGGCGCATCACCCCGTTCTGTTGTGAAGTTCCAGTAATATGGACATAGCATGTTTCTTGGTCGGCCACAGCTAACGGATACTGCATGACCGGGTATACCACCGCCTTTTCTACTGTCTGAATCAACAGTACTTCTTCAGCAAATTCCTCACTGCTCAAAACCAGTTCACTGGTAGAATCATGCACTGGTTCCTGTAGCGGCTGCCAATCGTTGCGAATCCAAACCTCCCTGCCATTCATGATGCGATAAGGCTGGTAGTATTGGTAAATGTGTTCGGCCACAGCGTAAAGCCGCCAATTAAATTGGAGATCGTCTAGCACATAGGGTTGAGCATATGAAAAAACCACGATCGGAATATCATATTCTTTGAGCTGTTCTACTAGACGATGTTGCAAATACTGATCATGCATTAGGATAAAATGGTTCGCATACTGTGGTAACCGTTTATGCGCATAGTAGTACAGCATTGGACTGTTACTAAAATCAAAAAAAGTTTGATCTGCCGTCAGATTTGCATCAATAAATGAAACCAGTTCAGCAAAAGACGAGTCTTGGATGGTTGGCGGGATAAGGCTTCGTTCAATAATAGGTTCTGGAGTAGATGCGGCGATACGTTTCAAGAAACTATTGTGTAGCTTATCTACAACATTCACTGTCATGGTCGGTGACAGTGGTAAAAAAGGCACTTGCGTATAGGACAAAAAATACGCTATGCTGGCCATAGCAAAAACACAAAGTAAAACGGCAATGGAGGGTATTTTTACTTTGACAAAACGCAAGATAAATAGACCGATGATTAATACACCAAAGGGCAAAATATAGTAGGATACACTTTCAGATAAATTATGACGCACTAAACCGCGTGAAAAATTGATCAATGTAAAGACCGATAGAAAAATGAGAGCTAGATCAAAGAACTGTTTTGATTGTTTCTGCCAGCGAATCACATAACAAAGATACGCAGTAAGCATCAGCAGGGCTAATGGAACTACTCCGTATCCCCAATAAAATTGGACATCTATTCCATTGCGAATAAAGGCGTAGCCGAAAGCCTGATTCGATTTCAGAATATGCAATAATTGTGTGACCCAGTCTAGCGGATTTGTTTGAGTGATAAAAAAACCCAATCCCAAAATACCGCCGACTAGTCCAATTGTGATCGCCAGTCCAGTCACCAAGGCTGACCACTGAATTCGTAGATGACTATGGCAGAACCGCCACAGACCAGCGCTGATTGCGGCAGACATGATTGTACCAACACCAATATCTATTCGCCAAAAAAACAAGCTAACTAAATACACAAATAAAATAAGGTACCAATATAGTTTTTGTTTCTGTATCGTCTGCCAGAGCAGAACCAGAGCAATCAGTATCACTGTGAAGAAAGCTGGAAATAATGCATCCACGAAAGGTAAAGTAACTACCGCAGCTAGGGCAAAATAAGGATTTTTGGTAACGAAAACAAGAAAGAGATATCCGACAACCAATTCGATGACGCGTTGCAAAAAATCATAGTGCGTCCAGGTATGGTCAACAAAACCATTCAAGGCTGTGTATAAAAATCCCCACAGGGCATCGGATAATCCATGCGCATTGAAATTTTGCAGATACGGTAATGATCGAAAATCAAAAAATTGTTGAATCATTAACCCAGGATTGGCCGGTTCAAACATATCGAGACCGACAGTTGCGACCGGTTCATACCAAATAAAGGTGATGACACTAGCAATGAGCCAAGGGAAATATTGCCATTGGATGAGGTTCAGGCTGGATGGAATCCGGTGAGCTAAACGTACCCGTAGAAATCTCACCACCAGCCAAATGTCTAACACGAATACACCAACCATATAAAGTTGTGTTGAACTAATCAAAACGAGGTTTCTGACCTGCTGTATCATGACCGCTTCTTCAGTCCCAATAATGAGTAGTGGCAACAGCATGAACGGTAATACAATATACACTATGGCTTGAAATGTTTTTTTGTATTGCCGGGGATTAATTAACGCCATCAGCAGATGAATGAGTACAGCGATACCGGCAAAGACCATCAGATCCGCATAATGGGAATCTATGCCATACCATGGTAGACAGTACTGCACAACGACAAAGACTAACGATAGTGTAATCGCGAGTAACCAACCATAATATTCACCTCCTTTAAAATCAACTGGCGAACGTTTATAGTGCAGAGCACTGTGTATGAGAATGAGACCATGAAAAATGGGTACACCATACAGTACGTACGGCAACCGGTCTTGAGCCGTGAAGACCATTAAACCAAGCATGGTCAAAGCAAAGTAGGAAGAAGTGTTCAGCACCGCTCTGTCCTCATGCAGCAACCAACGCTCTAGTCCGAGACAAACAAAAAATAATACAACGGCCGCCACCATCCACAGCAATAAACTGAGATAATACACCTGCGTTCGAGCATCTATCTGATAATTGACCACTGAAGCCGAAGACACGATATGTTCGGAAAATGACTGTATCGTTACGTCTGCATTCAACAGATAGATCAGAACCAACCCAACTGCATAGAGTAGTATGGTGCCACCGTAGTGACGGATGATGTAGGGTATATTCATAGAGTTACTTCCCGGAAGGTAAACCATTTTTGACCGGCATAATTCGAAAACATGACCAAAATTAATTGTACACATTTTGCAACAAAGGGCGGCCAATTCAACAGATCAATAAACATCCAGAGATAGAGATTCGTTAAAATAAAACCAATCCCAATGATCACCAGAAATTTCGCTGCCTGGCGACTGTGCTGTTTCTGCTGATTACGAAACGTGAAGTATTTTTGTACAAAAAAACCAAACAAAACGGCCAGTGAAAAAGCCACGACATTTGCCAACACATACCACCAACCTAATGCGATCAGCAAAGAAAATGAGCCTAATTCAATCAATGCTGTCATACCCCCGGCTACGACGTAGCGAACAAATTGCATACCTATGCGAGTATACACCTTTGAGGTCTATTATTCAAAAAACCTGTCTGATAGACAGTCTGACCAACCACAGTATATACTGGGTCATACGACATGAGCAGTATGCACAACCAAAAGTACGATGTGATCATTATTGGTGGTGGGTTTTATGGTGCCACCTTGGCATTATTTTTTAGGAAGTATTTTGACTCAATCTTAATCATTGAAAAAGGAACTGAATTATTGCAGCGGGCTTCCTATGTGAATCAAGCCCGGGTACATAATGGGTATCACTATCCACGCAGTTTTATCACCGCTCTGCGTTCTCGTGTAAATTTTCCACAGTTTACCGCAGACTTTCGTGAAGCCATTCACGGCGAATTTCAAAAAGTCTATGCCATTGCGCGCAATAATTCGAAAGTCAATGCCCAACAGTTTAAACAATTTTGTCGACACATTAATGCTGATGTGGCGATGGCTGATGATCAGTTGAAAAACTTATTTAATCGCCAATTGATTGAAGCTGTCTTTATTGCCAAAGAGGTGGCGTTTGATGCCGTAATCTTGCGAACCATGCTGGTGGACAAATTAAAAAAAGCTGATATTGAAATTTGTTACGGCACAACTGTCCAAGCGGTTGAACAACGCGGTGATCGTGTGGCCGTACTGCTGGATACGGGTACTGAAATTCAGGCAGATCAATCGATCAATTGTACATACTCTCACATTAATACGCTTTTGCATAATTCTGGCTTGCCACTCCTCCCCTTAAAACACGAAATCACAGAGTTGGCTTTAATTCAAGTACCGGAACCATTGCAACTCTATGGCATTACTGTGATGGATGGGCCGTTTTTTTCGGTGATGCCCTTTCCAGCTGAACACCTGCACTCTTTTAGTCATGTGCGATACACTCCACATGAATCTTGGATAGACCAGACTTTACCACAACCACGTGATGCCTATGATTATCTGAATCATATAGCCAAGAACAGTAATTTTCCCATGATGCTCAAGGATGCTCAACGGTATATTCCCGTCTTGTCGAAAGCTGTCTATCAAAAATCGCTCTTTGAAGTAAAAACGGTGCTCGTGCAAAATGAAGGTGATGATGGCCGACCAATTTTATTCCGCCCCAACTATGGTTTGAAAAATTTTTCTGTGATTATGGGAGGGAAAATTGACAATATCTATGATGTGATCACCGCCTTGACGCCACTGCAAAAACGAACATGATGGCACCGAATTACGCTGGGTTATATTTCCCGCGCACGGCCTGAAACAGAATTCTGATCAGCACCCAATATCCTTGCGAGTGAATTTTGGTAGGAATTTTACCACTAGCTGGGTAAGTTCGGCGTACAGGAATTTCGATGATTTTGTAGTTGAGTCGTGGAGCGCGAACACTGAAGTACGCTAACAATTCGTAGGTTGTAAAGATATCACGAAACGGCTGTACACGTTTATCCAAGAGTAGCCGACGACTATATGCACGAAAACCATTGGTGGTATCCGTAAACCAATGACGTGCCCCCAAACTAATCAATGGGGCATGAACACAGCGAATGCCAAGCCAACGAGCCAATGGTGTGTTGATGGCTTGTCCGCCTGATATGAAACGTGATCCTTGAATAAAATCATACCCTTGATCTAACATCCGCATAAAATTTGGAATCGCCTCCAAACCGTCTTTGCCATTGCCATCAACAGTTACTATGCCGGCGTACCCCTGACGCAGGGCGTAGGCATAGGCCATGCGTAATTGGGCGCTCAATTTACCCGGCCCAGTTTTGACCAACACTGTGCGCACGTTCAATGCTTTAAATAGCGCCGGATCAATGGACCCGTCGTTACTACCACCATCAGCAATAACAATATCGGCTTGTTCAGAAATTTTTTGCTCCTGCATGCGCTTAAGTTGTTGCCGAATATGATCCCCCTCATTGATCACTGGAATTACAATACAATAGCGGGTTTCTTTTGGTTTTAGTTCATGTATCTCAAACAGTGGCAACTGCCAATCTGAATCAGATAAAACGCTTAAATTCATAACTCCAGACATGGTAGCGCGATGATTGACAAAAAGTCAATAACTTACTAGAATATTTGAGAATTAAATGCACTATGGTTGGCAGGGATAGAGCTAAATACGAAATCACCATTAAACCGCGTAGCCAGTGGTGGCATTTGAATTTAAAAGAACTGTGGCTCTATCGAGAACTCGCTTTTATTTTTTCCTGGCGGGATATCAAAGTGCGCTATAAACAAACGGCGGTGGGTATATTATGGGCCGGCCTTCAACCAGTTTTGACTGTGGTTATCTTCTCGTTCTTTTTTGGAAAATTGGCGAACATTCCCTCGGATGATATCCCCTATCCAGTATTTGCGTTTATGGGAATAGTATTTTGGAATTACTTCTCCATCTCTCTCACTAATGCCAGTAACACCATTATTGATAATGAGAGCATTGTAAAAAAAGTGTATTTTCCCAGATTGATTTTACCTATTTCTTCAGCCGTCACTCCCATTGTTGATCTGATGATTGCTCTCACTATTCTGGTGGTGATGCTATTCTACTATGGCTTTGTCCCTTCGTTGATGAGTATCGTTATCGTGCCGATTCTGCTCATTACATCTTTTTTGGCAGCATCTGGGCTGGGGTTATTTTTGGCCTCAATTAATTTAAAATATCGTGACGTCAGATATGCTTTACCATTTTTTATCCAAATGTTGATGTATCTTACGCCGGTCATTTATCCATCAAGTTTGGTCGGAGAAAAATATCAATGGATACTGGCACTCAATCCGATGACCGGTGTTATTGAAACGGCGCGTGCCGGTATTTTGGGAGTTCATCCGATCGACTATCAGTTGCTGGGAATTGCTGTGGTGATTGCTATATTTATGTTTGTGTTTGGCATATTAAATTTTAAGAGAGCGGAACGCTTTTTTGCCGATATTGCATGATCAAACCCATTATTGAAGTAAAAAATATATCCAAGGAGTACGTCATTAGTCATGATCGTCAACCGTACTATACCTTGCGAGATACCATGATGAATTTTGTCACATGGCCCGTGAAATTGTTACGACACCGTCGATCAGGACAGAGATTAAAAAAGGAAAATTTTAAGGCGTTAGCCGATATCAATTTTTCCGTATTACCCGGAGAAACGATTGGAGTCATTGGCAAGAACGGCGCGGGTAAAAGTACTCTACTAAAAATTTTATCGCAAATTACTCCTCCCACTACTGGGTCGATTGAATTGCGCGGACGGGTTGCTTCATTACTAGAGGTTGGTACAGGTTTCCATCCCGAATTGACTGGCCGAGAAAACATTTTTTTGAATGGTGCTGTGCTGGGCATGAAGCAAAAGGAAATTAAAAAGAAATTCAACGAAATTGTCGCCTTTGCCGAAATTGAAAAGTTTCTTGACACCCCTGTGAAACGCTATTCCAGCGGTATGTATGTACGTTTGGCCTTTGCCGTGGCGGCACATCTCGAACCAGAAATCTTGATCGTTGATGAAGTACTGGCAGTTGGTGATGCAGATTTTCAAAGGAAAAGTCTGGGTAAAATGGGTGCGGTAACCAAGGAAGAAGGTCGCACCATTATTTTTGTGAGTCATAACATGGAAGCAATTAGAAAAATATGTTCGAAATGTATCTTGATCAAAGACGGTCGGATCGAGCTGTTTGATGAAACAAATAAAGTTATCAAACACTATTTGCAACGTAATGAAAAAACCGAACTGATCTCGCTGCGTGATCGACGTGATCGTGAGGGGTTAGGTGGCGTAAAACTGACGGATATACATATTACGAACCTGGCTAATGAAAAAACTATTAAAAGTGGTGACGGCCTGAGAATTGTACTTAAGTATGAGAGCGAATTTACGGAAATGATTCCAAATGTTCGAATTGTGATTATCATCCAGAATGATGATCTGCGTCGTATTTTGTGGTTAGATAATGAAGTCAGTGCCGATACCGTGACAACGGTAACCCCGAACGGAACACTGGCGTGCGAAACACAATCATTAAACTTGATTGAGGGACGTTACCTAGTTGATGTAAACTTTCACGTGAATGGCATTAGTCGAGATTTAGTGACGATGGCTGGTGATTTCGATGTGGTGACAGATCTCAACCAATTTGGATATAGAAAAAAGGCCGATAATAAAGTGTGTGATTATATTGTGCCGTTTACTTTTAAACAAACCAATTAATTTTTATTAATACTATGCAAACACAAGATAATGGCATGCGCGTACCATACGGCCTGTCAGTCCATGGTCAAGAAGAAATCAATGCAGTTGTAAAAGTACTGCAAGGTAATACGGCGATCGGTGATAAAACTAAAGAATTTGAGAATAATATTGCCCAGCTGTTCGGCAAAAAATATGGCATCATGGTCAATTCCGGTTCTTCAGCCAACCTTCTGGCCTTAGAATTGTTGGATTTACCACGTGGTACCGAAGTCATCACTCCCATCTTAACCTTCTCCACTACTGTAGCTCCGCTCGTTCAAAAAGGTCTGGTACCAGTGTTTGTTGATGTTGGTCTGGAAGAACATACCTTTAGTGTAAACCTAGAGCAAGTGGAAGCTGCTATTACTGAAAAAACCAAGCTGCTGATGATCCCCTCATTAATGGGCAACATTCCAAACCTTGAAGCCCTATCGGCCTTGGCCAAAAAACATGGTCTGTGGTTCATTGAAGATTCTTGCGATACCTTGGGTGGAAAATATAATGGCAAGCCAACTGGCAGTTATTCCGATATTACTACAACCAGCTTTTATGGCTCCCACATCATCAACGGGGCTGGTGGTGGCGGCATGATTTGCGTGAACAATCCGGAATGGGTTGATCGCTTGGTCGTCTTACGCGGTTGGGGCAGACAGTCTTCGTTGTTTGGTGAAAAAGGTACCTCTGAATTACTGGCCAATCGTTTTAAGGGTGAAATTGATGGTATCCCTTATGACAACAAATTCACCTTTAGTGAAGTTGGTTACAATTTGCTGCCACTTGAATTGTCGGCTGCGTTTGCTCTGGTGCAACTCAAAAAATTCCCACAATTTGCTGCCACCCGCAAAAAACATTTTGCTACCTTAAGTAAATTTTTCCAAGAGTACAGTCAATATTTTGACTTGGCGGCACAAACACCCAATACCGAAACGGTCTGGTTGGCTTTCCCGCTCATTATCAAGTCTGATGCACCGTTCACTCGTTTAGAGTTGGTGACCTTTTTGGAAGATAATAACATCCAAACCCGACCTGTCTTTACCGGCAACATTGTTAAACAACCAGGCTTCAAAGCTATCCCGCATCGTTTAGCACAGTCAAGTTACCCAAAAACCGAACAGATTATGCGCCAAGCCATGGTAATTGGTTGTAACCACGGTTTAAGTGATGCTCAAATTGAGTATATGTGCGGAAAATTTGCGGAATTTTTGTCCAAATACAAACAATAATTATGAAAGTGATTATATTAGCCGGCGGTTTCGGCACACGCTTAGGTAATATCACTGAAGCCGTACCAAAACCGATGGTACCAATTGGTGAAAAACCAATTATCTGGCACATCATGAAGATGTACTCGCATTATGGGTATAAGGATTTTGTGTTGAGCCTGGGATACAAACAAGAACTGATCAAAGAGTATTTTTATAATTATAATGTTCGCTCCAGTGATTTTAGTATTCACCTGGGCACAAAAGCCATGCAGGATTTGAGTGGTCATGATGAAATGGACTGGAAGGTCACTCTGATTGATACGGGCTTGAATACCTTGAAAGGGGCCCGCCTTAAGCGCTTGGAAAAATATCTCGATGACGATATCAACATGCTCACCTATGGAGATGGTGTAGCTGATATTAACATTGATGAGTTGGTAAAATTTCACAAATCTCACGGTAAGATGCTCACCGTTACTGGTGTGCACCCGCCAGCTCGGTTTGGGGAGATTATCGAAGAAAATTCCAAATTAGTATCGTTTAAGGAGAAGCCCCAATCTTCCGTTGGTCTGATCAATGGTGGATTCTTTGTTTTTGATAAACGTCTATTCAGTTATTTACGGGAAGATGAAGACTGTGACTTGGAATATGAAACGTTTGAAAAGCTAGTCCCGCTTGGAGAAGTGATGGTCTATAAACATTTGGGCAACTGGGAGTGTATCGATACTGAACGCGATTTGAAACACCTCAATAAGGTCTGGGGTGAGGGTAACGCCTTCTGGAAAAAATGGTAGCGCTATTCAACAATATGTATAGGGGGAAGCGGGTTTTTATTACTGGTCATACCGGTTTTAAGGGCTCATGGTTGGCTTTATGGTTAACCAAGCTTGGTGCACAGGTTACTGGTTACTCCCTTGATATCCCCTCTCAGCCCAGTCATTTTGAATTACTAAAGCTCAATCTATCATCTATCACCGGTGATATTCTCGATCAAGCTACACTTGCTCAGGCGATGACTCAAGCACAGCCAGATATTGTCTTTCACTTAGCCGCTCAGTCGTTAGTACGCGAATCATATGTCAGTCCAGTAAGTACGTTTGCCACGAATGTGATGGGCACGGTAAACGTACTGGAAGTGTGTCGTTCAATCCCGAGCATCAAAGCGATTTTGAATATTACCAGCGACAAGTGTTACCATAATGATGAGTCGGGCAAGCGTTACCAAGAAACCGATGCGCTTGGTGGCTACGATCCATACAGTGCCTCAAAAGGCTGTGCTGAACTGGTGGGCAACTCCTATCGAACATCTTTTTTTGCACACAGCCCGATCCTGTTAGCCGATGCGCGCGCTGGCAATGTGGTCGGTGGCGGTGATTGGGCAAAAGATCGATTAATACCTGATATTATGCAAGCTGTCGGTCGGAACAAAACGGCGATTATTCGTAATCCTAGTGCTACCCGACCCTGGCAACATGTGTTGGAACCGATCAGCGGCTATTTACAACTTGGTTGGAAATTATTAGAAGGTCAGAAACAATTTGCCGATAATTGGAACTTCGGACCAAATGATGCAGCGATATTTACCGTACAACAAGTGGTAAACCAAGTCCAACAATACTGGCCAGAAGTGAAATTCGTTGTTCAAACAGACCCTCATCAGTATCATGAGGCGCACACGCTTACATTAGATTCCACTAAAGCGCGCGCCCAGTTGGGTTGGAAAAATATTTGGGATAACCAAACCACCTTCGTCAAAACGATCAACTGGTATCAGCAGTACTATAAAACTGGTAAAATTTTAAGTGAGTCTGATTTAAACGATTACATTGCTGATGCAAAACAAATTGGAGTAGAATGGGCAAAAACATGAACGTCTTATCCACAAAATTTTCTGGCGTCTATGTGATTGAACCAAAGGACTTTCAAGATGAGAGGGGTGTGTTTGTTAAAATTTTTCATCAAGATATTTTTTTACAGAACAAATTAGATCACCGCTTTGTGGAAAGTTATTATTCGGTATCAAAGAAAAATGTCATTCGTGGGATGCATTTTCAAACACCACCAGCTGACCATACCAAACTGGTGTATGTAACGCATGGTAGAATCTTGGATGTCATTCTCGATATCCGAGCCGGTTCCACCACCTATGGTCAATCTATTTCTGTGGAATTATCCAGTGAGAATCATAAAATCATGTACATTTCCTCCGGCTTTGCTCATGGCTTTGCATCGTTAGTGGATGATTCGGCTGTCACCTATTTGCAAACGACCATGCACTCCCCCGAATACGATCATGGTATCCATGTGCAATCATTTGGCATGGATTGGGGGGTCGCTCACCCAATTATGTCACCACGTGATCAAGCCTTTCCTAAGCTAGCAGAGTTTACTAGTCCCTTTACAGTATGACATTACTCATCACCGGCGCTACCGGTTTTATTGGCAAACATTTAATTCACCGACTAACGACAGCTGGACACGAAGTGTACGTGATTGTCCGACCCAGCTCACAAGCTAAGCTACCCGCTGAAGTCAGCTCCTATGTATTTGATGGCAAAATTGATGAGTTAGTTGAATTTTTAAAAGGTAAACAGTTTGATGGCATTATTCACTTAGCTTCCTTATTTTTAGCCCAACATAAACCCGAAGATATTCCGGCTTTAGTACAATCAAACGTGCTGTTTTCAGCCCAGTTACTAGACGCTGCGGTGCAAGCCAATATTCCCTGGTTTATTAATACCGGCACGTTTTGGCAACATTATCAAAATGCTGCTTACTCGCCAGTAAATCTGTACGCTGCAACCAAGCAAGCCTTCATGGATATCGCCCAATATTATATTGCTACGTCACCGATCAATTTTGTGACACTTAAATTATCCGATACGTTTGGGCCCGGTGATACACGCCCAAAAATTTTTAACCTATGGTTGAAGATTAGCCAAACCCAAGAGACCTTAGACATGTCACCAGGAGAACAATTGATTGATATCAGTTACGTTGATAATGTAATCGATGGTTATGAACAACTGATTAAATTACTGTCAGAGGATGCGGGGAAAAAATTAAAAGGTCAGTCATTTGCCCTGAAGTCTAATGAACGCATGTCATTAAAAGAGCTGTCTAAAGTGTTTGAAGAAGTGACACAAACTAAACTATCAATCAACTGGGGTAAAAAGTCCTACCGCCCACGTGAAGTGATGTTGCCCTGGGAGCATGGTGAAACTATTCCAGGCTGGCAACCGAACATTTCTTTACGTGAAGGGATTAAACGCACGTTTCATGGACAGTAAAACACCGTTGCTGAGTGTCTGCATACCGGTGTACGACATGCATGGTGTTGGACATGTTTTTCTTAAACACAGCTTGGACATATTACGAAAACAAACTTTTACCGATTTTAATGTCATTATTTCCGATTACTCACAAACTGACCTCATTAAAAATCTCTGTGACAAGTATAAGAATTTTCTAAACCTTACCTACCATAAAAATCTGGATCCTGCCGGTGGGATGTCGGCGAACACCAATAATGCCATCACCCATGCCACTGGTCGGCTTATTAAAATTATCTTTCAAGATGATTTTCTCTATAATGAGAAATCATTAGAAGTGATTGTACAAAATTTTGATCTGTCCAACGACCATTGGCTCGTTACCGCTTGTGAACATTCCAAGGATGGTA
>CAYZUI010000033.1:0-7992 GCA_964481945.1 uncultured Gammaproteobacteria bacterium | reverse complement strand
TGGTCTCACCCACGGCACTTAATCCTAATTTTGTGCGCGCCTCTTTTTCTTGAAATGATGAGGAGTTGAAATACTGAATCATTTGATTTAATTCCGAGTTATGCTCCTCCAGGCTGGCAATCTGCTCCTCCAACGTTTCAATTTGTCGGTGAATTTGAATCTTGCGAATGATCTCTTTGGTGAGCGCCACACCCAGCACAACAATGCCCAACCCAACCATCACCGTAAAGGCTCGGGTACCCATGGCCGCCCGCCACTGCTGTTGAACAGCGGGGTGTTTAGCAGAGCTTCTCGACATACTCGGCTAGTATATCACGGACCGAAGCCGGCTGATAGACGTTCTGAATCTGAATTTGATCATGCGCGGTGGTAATTAACGTAATGGATCCATAGTGTGCCAAAGTCGCAAACACACCTTGTTGACTAAACTGGATATCAGCAACGATCGACCAGGGAATATCCTTGACCGCTTTGCTAAATAGACCAGGCCGCTGTATATCCACACACCGTTTATTCGTCACAATGACCACTTCGCCATACCACAACCACCACTTGCGAAACAAGCAGAAGAGCACCAGCCCCAAACTGACAAACCATAGGATCATACCAACTATGCCGTGACTAAACACATAGTACATCAAAAACAATAAAGTAAAGTAGCTTCCTCCCGCTATGGCCAAAGTTGGCAGGAGCATGATACTATATTCCCGTATCACCAGCACGATACGTTCGTCTGGTTTTAACTGAATAATATTTTCTGGTTTACGCATATGAATCGCAAAGTAGTTCGTCGCATCTGGATAGCCGTGTGCATTGTCATGTTAGTCATGATGGTTTTGTTTACCGTGTTACCAGGCCTACAATACTAAGACGCTCCGGTCCAACAACACCAACAGCACACCCAAGCCGGCCATAATCGAGGCGATGATCCAAAAACGCATCACAATTTTCGGTTCCGGCCAATGGATGGCTTCTAAATGATGGTGCAGCGGCGCCGACAGGAATATCTTTTTATGAAACAGTCGTTTACTGATCATTTGTAAGAGCGCTGAAGCCGTTTCCAGGACAAACACGAAACCAATAATGGGTAAAAACAACGCGTAGTTAGTCAACATGGCAATAATACCTAACGTCACGCCCAGTGACATGGCTCCCGTATCCCCCATAAAAAAACGAGCGGGAAAAATATTAAACCACAGAAAGGCCAAAAGGGCGCCAATGATGACACCGCAAAATACCGCTAAATCATACCGCCCAAGGGTGAACGCAATCACCCCATAGGCCAAATACGCCACCACCAGTCCACCGCCGGCTAAACCGTCTAGACCATCGGTTTCGTTGACGGAAAAACCGGTCGCGACAATAACCAGAATAAAAAAAGGAATATACCACCAGCCAATGGAATAATTCCCAAAAAACGGTAAGTGTAATACATCCCAATCTAATTTGAAATAAAACCAGGCTGCGCCAATGATGGCGATAATGGTATAGATCAACAAACGATGCCGCATGCGCAAACCACCGCCATGTGATCCGCGTTTTCTAATGTTAAATAGATCATCCACTAACCCAACCACGGCCGATGCCACTAACGCGCCGAGTGGTAATAATGTTTCGGCACGAGACAAAAAATCAAACGGAGTAAACCGCACCAGTCCAATCACCACCAGCATCGCTCCCCAAACCAGTACTCCACCCATGGTCGGCGTCCCCAGTTTGCTGGCATGCAATTTGGCGTAAATGGGAGCTTCATCAGCCGCCCGGATCTGTTTACCTAATTTGTAGCGATACAAAAAATGCGTCAGTACCGGAGTACCCAACACGGCCAGGGCGAAGGCTAAGGTGGATAAGAATAAGATGCGGATGAGTTCATCAACCATAGTTTATGTGCGATTGACGGCAATCACCAGGCTGGTGGCAACCACTAGAATAATTTGTACGAACAGGGCCAAACTCGCCGCCACGTAGGTGAGAAATCGATCCTGTCGCCACAGCCAACCGGCCACACCATAATTCAGAGCTGCCACGCTCCCACCAATCGCCGGCAAAATGAGCAAGTCGGTCCAGCTGCCAAATCCATCAGGCCCAAAAAAAATATTGTAATGGGTAATGACCGTTGGTGTTGATCGATCAACCAGAAAAAAAATCAGCAGCCATATAGCCGCATTGCACAGCAGGGTCAGACTAAGGCCAACTGTGAGCAGGCGCTGAAACGAAGTCATGCCAATGACAATACACCATTTCTGTGGTATAATCAAGCACATGATTCACCCAGCTAGGGTAAAAAGTGTCCTGCTGGCGCAAAAAGCGCTGTCAGAAAAAACCATTGATGATTTAATCAACAAGGCCCAACGCAAGGATGCCAACGTGTTGACGTTTCTCATCAACCAAAAAGTCATCAGTGAGCAGCAACTGTATGATATTCTGGCCAAATCCTTTGGCGTACAATTTATCGATTTACGAAATTTCGTTCTGACGGACGAAGTGCGGGCGCTGTTACCTGAATCCATCGTGCAAACCCACGAAGTGACGGTATTTCAACGCGATGATGCGGCTCATGTCCTCAAAATCGCCACCACCGATCCTGACGATTTACAGACCATTGATTTTATTCGCAAAAAGACCGGTTACGCGGTGCAGGTCTTTCTGACGAATCCGGAAAGTATTGCCAACATTATTCGGCAATATCATAGTCATATTGAACAAGAATTCGCCTCATTTCAACAGCCGCTGGAGCAGGGCGGCCAATTATCGGCTGCGGAAATCGCTCGAGATATCCCCATCATCAAAATGTTAGATACGGTGTTAGATTACGCCGTGTTTCAAAACGCCTCGGACATCCATATTGAACCAACCGATACTCAAGTGATTATCCGCTTTCGCATCGACGGCGTGCTGCGTGACGTGATGTCTTTGCCGAAATCTGTTCAAGCTGGTTTAATCGCTCGCATCAAAGTCTTGGCGAATCTCAAACTCGATGAACACCGCTTACCGCAAGATGGTCGCATTACTCTAAAAGTCGATCCTGGTAAAGTCGCTGTGCGGATCTCTATTCTGCCGGTGTATGACGGTGAAAAGGTCGTGATGCGTATTTTGGATGAATCCAAAAGTATTCTCACCTTAGAACAGCTGGGTTTTAATGAACTGGCCTTAGCCTTAGTGAAGCGTCATATTGCCAAACCGCACGGCATGGTCTTGGCGTCTGGCCCAACCGGCTCCGGAAAAACGACTACACTGTACACGGTGCTGAATATCCTGAACACGCCGGAAGTGAACATTTCCACGGTCGAAGATCCCATTGAATATCGCATGGTGCGCGTAAACCAGAGCCAAATCAATCCAAAAATCGGTTTCAGTTTTGCTTCCGGGCTACGGGCCTTGTTGCGTCAGGATCCTAATATCATTATGGTGGGTGAAATTCGTGATCGTGAAACGGCCGAAATTGCCGCTCATGCCGCCATGACTGGCCATTTGGTTTTATCCACCATTCATACCAACGATGCCATCAGTACGGTGATGCGCTTAAGCGAAATGGATGTGCCTAATTTTCTGATCGCTTCAACGGTCAACTTGGTCATTGCCCAACGGTTGGTACGTAAAATTTGTCCGCACTGCGTGCAAAGTTATACCCTAACGGATGCCCAGCTTGACGACATCAAAAAACAGTATGACGTGGAGCAAATTCTGCAAGGCCTTAGCAAACTTAATGAAGATTTATCAGAAGTCCACAGCCTGAAAGATATTACCTTTTTCCGGGGGGCAGGTTGTGCCCGTTGTTTTGATACTGGTTATAAAGGTCGTTTAGGCATTTATGAAATTTTCGAAATGACCCCAGCGGCCAGCCAGTTGATTTTACAAAAACAACCGCGCGCGACCATATTCACTCAAGCCGTGAACGATGGTATGATTACGATTGTGCAGGATGCGTTTGTGAAAGCCAAGCGCGGATTAACTACTATTGAAGAAATCCTTCGTGTCACTAAAGAATAAATTCAACTTTCAACTCACTTCTATTCCCATCGTGGATAAAATTATCTTCGTGCAAAATTTGGCGTTGATGGTCAAAACTGGATTTTCCATTGGCGATGCTTTAGCCACCCTTAGCCAACAAATTAAACGTAAACAATTTGCGCGGGTCATTCTGGCATTACATCAGTCGGTAGTCAAAGGGGAGAGTTTCACGGAAGCCCTTCGCGCCCATCCGGGAGTGTTCGATGAATTATTCGTCAATATGGTCTCGGCCGGTGAAAGCAGTGGCAATCTGGAACAGACGCTTTTTCAACTGGCTAACCAAATGAAAAAATCGTACGCCTTACACAAAAAAATTCGTAATGCGATGATTTATCCCGTCTTGATTCTAACGGTGATGGTGGTGGTTGGTACCGGCATGTTTATTTTTGTGGTGCCGCGCATTCTTGATCTCTACACCAGCAGTGGCTATACCCTACCCTTACCCACGCGGATTATTTTGGCGGTGAGTAATTTTGTGAAATATAACGGCATCTTACTGGGCAGTCTGGCCGGTGTATTGCTGATTGGCGGTGGGGCCTTCTTGCGCACGGAAACCGGTAAATTCATTTGGCACAGATTGGTCTTACACATCCCCATTGCCGGAAAAATTATTAAACGCATTCAAATTGCTCGGATGAGTCGGGTACTGAATTCGCTCATTAGCACCGATATACCCATTGTGAAGAGTTTTCAAATTATTGCCCACACTTTAGGCAACCGCGTGTATCGCCGTCACTTGCTGAATGCCAGCCAACAGTTGGCCAAAGGTAATTCTGTCTATACCGTATTGAGTACTCGGCCGGATTTATTCGAACCGGTCGTTACCCAAATGATTAAAGTGGGTGAAGAAGCCGGTGTATTGGATGTCATGACTAATGAGATAGCGACTTTTTATGAAGATGAAGTTGATTCCACGATGGCAAATTTAACCGTGATTATTGAACCAGTGCTGATGGTGATTATTGGCAGCGGTGTAGCCTTTTTAGCGGTCGCGATTGTCTTACCAATTTACTCACTAGTGGATGAAATCTAAGCGGAGGGGTTTTAATTTAATTGAAGCGGTGGTTGGCACAGCCATTTTGCTGGTTTTTGCCTTGTCGCTGTATGGGTTGATGACTGGGGCACTGAAAATGATTAACGATGACCAAAATCGCACAGTGGCCTTGGGTATTGCACGTAAAAAAATCGAACTGATAAAAAACCTACCCTATGACAGTGTCGGCACAGTCGGTGGCATACCGTCTGGTACGATCCTCCAAAGTGAAACGGAAACACTTAATAGTGTGCTCTACACTATTCATACGAATATCAAATACGTGGATGATAATTTCGATGACCTAGCCCCACTGGATGCGTTAAATACCGATTATAAAAAAGTGCGGGTGCGGGTGACTTGGAATCAGGGTGATACGGATAATCCTGTGGTGTTGGTGACCAATATTGTTCCGACCGCCATTGAAAGTACGGCCACCGGCGGAACCTTGTGGATTGAAGTATTTGACCCCACGACTGACCCCATTGAACCCGTCAGTAATGCTCAAATTTCCATTGAGGCCCCAACCGTATCCCCTCCCGTATCCACCACCGGTGAAACGGATGAAAATGGCCGCCTGATTCTGCCCGGCATGCCTCCCGGGGTGGAAGCGTATGCGGTGGTTGTCTCAAAACAAAATTATAGTAGTGATCAAACCTACCCTGCCGATGAAAATAATCCTAATCCCGATCCGCCGCATTTGAATGTCGTGGCGGGTGAGGTCACCCAGGAATATTTTGAAATTTCTCGCCAAGTGAACCTGTTGGGCATTCATTTGCGCCGCTATGATGATACCACTCCCATTGTCATCCCTTTCCAAATTCACGGCTCCGCCACCAAAGGAACCGATCTGGCTGGCCAACCCATTTATGTCTACGATGAAACGTTGACGCCAAATGGTGGCGGTAATACCGAATTACATGATCTAGCCGCAGATAGTTATACTATTTTGGTAGATTCTTTGGACACCGGCTATGTGCTGGCCGGTTACGATCACATTCTGCCGTATGCCGCTGCCCCATTATCCTCGGAAACCGTGACGATTTACTTAGATGAATACGTCCCGTATACCGCGCTGCTTAATGTCCGAGACAGTAATAATCTGCCGATTCCAGCTGCCACTGTGCAGTTAGTTGAGGCTCCGAATTATGATACAACGCTGACGACGAATTCGGACGGCCAGGTATTTTTTACTCCGTTGAACGCGGCCACCTATACTCTTACCATCACCGCCACCGGCTATACAACCTACAATGGAACAGTAATTGTCAACGGCAATGAAGAACAAACCTTTGTCCTCTAACGGATTCACCATCATTGAAGCAGTGATCACGATTGCGGTCGGAACACTGCTGGTGGCTGGTATCGTTGGTTTTATGATTGAAGCCGGCCGCTTGCAAACCTTTGTTTCTGAACAAGCTGAAGCCATTGAAACCGGTAATGAGGCGGTGACCTTGATGACTGAAGCTTTGCGTGAAACTACGGATGGAGCCGACGGCTCATATGCCTTGGAAGCTGTCAGTGCCAACAGCTTGACCTTCTATTCTGACATAGATGCCGATGCCGCTGCCGAGCAAATTACTTATGTCTTGGCCGGAACGGTTATCACCCAAAGCCTGATCGAACCGACCGACGCCCCAGCCGAATATTTGCCGATCAACCAAACCGATAAAACGATCGCCCACAATATTGTGAATGGCACCTATTCCGGCAACGCTATTTTTTCGTATTACGACCTGAATAATGTTGAACTGACCGAACCGATTAATTTAGTTGATGTGACACTGGTGAAAGTACATCTCGACGTCAATGTTGATCCAAATCGGATACCAGATACCCATACCATTGAAACCTATGTGCAATTACGTAACCTCAATGACAACCTCTAAACATCAACCCGGCTATATCCTTGTTGCCCTGATCATCTTTGGGGCGATGTTGATAATGGTGATTGGTGCCATCGTCAGTTTACTGATCGTCCAACATCGCAGTGTGCAACGATCGGTGGCCGCCGAAAGTTCCTTACAAATTGCCGAAGCCGGAGCCAATTATTATCGTTGGGTGTTAGCCCATGATCCGGAAAATTATGCCGGAGCGGATCAAGATTACTATAACTCAAACGGTGACAATATCGGCCACTACACCGTGGTGGTGACTGCGCCCAGTGACGGTTCAACGGTTGTCACCTTACAATCAACTGGTTGGACACATGAGTATCCTAACCTCCAACGGACTTTGCGTGTACGCTACGGTAAACCATCGTATGCCGAATATGCTTTTCTGACGAACAGTAATGTATGGTTTGGTCCAGGTGAAGAAGTTCACGGCCGATTGCATTCCAATGGCGGCATCCGCATGGACGGTTTAGTGGATTCGTTGGCCACCTCCATTAAAGAAACGTATATCTGCGGTCCGGAACACGGTTGTGCCAGTGAGGAAAAACCCGGCATTTGGGGCGTGGGTGAAGATCCCGCCTTGTGGAGCTTCCCTATTGCTGATGCCATTGATTTTGACTCCATTACCCTGGATTTTGAAGATATGGAAATAGCCGCTGATGCCGACGGTGTCCTGTTTGATAACATTGGTGGAAAAGGTGTCCACATCGTATTTAATAGTAACGGAACCTTCACCGCGTATAAAGTGACTGCCCTAAAAAATAACGTCTGGGGTCACAACAGTACCAGTTGGACCTATGAATCCAATGATATCAAAACCGAAACGACTATTGCCGGTTACGTGAATCATGCTCTGCCGGACAACGGTATTATTTTTGTCGATGACCAAACCTGGGTATCGGGACAAGTGAACGGTCGAGTGACGGTGGCCGCGGCGCATTTGCCGGAGAGCGATGGTGTGTATCGCGATATTATCATTCCTGACGACATCACCTATTATCCAGACCGAGCCAGCGGTTCGACACTTGGTCTGATGGCGCAACAGGACATTCT
>CAYZUI010000032.1:0-2412 GCA_964481945.1 uncultured Gammaproteobacteria bacterium | reverse complement strand
GGGCATTTCATAAATTGCCCCAAACCCAGCAACCCAAAAAATCCTTTTTACCGAAACTGAAACGATCACGTACTCCCCACCGTCCGATGATCGATGATGTCAAATTGCAACCAGCCATGATGATGGGACCGATCGATGAATTACGCGCCATGGATACGTTGGAATTTCGCCGACTGTCGGCGGATCCCGGGCAAGCTGCCGCCCGGTTACATGATCGGATTACCTTGCTGGCTGAAGAATCGATTGCCAAAGAAGCCGAAGGAATTAATGCCTTCAAACAGTCACCTCTGAATGCGCTGTATTTGGAACTGGGCAATGCCTCGATTGCCAGTGGTAAAGCCGTGACTGATCTCATTGCCGAACGTGATAGCAAAGGCATACCCACGCTTTCGGTAGAGGAATTCAACGCTGTGACCGATTTAAATAAGCAGTTGCGCTTTTAGGACATGCAATTTGTTGTTCCTCAATTTATTGAGGTAGAATCCAAAGTCATTGGACCGATTTCCGTCCGCCAATTCATTATTTTGCTGGCTAGTGCTGGGCTTATTTTTATTTGGTACTCTCTCTTCAGTACTATTCCGCTGGTGGTACTGTCTATTCCCACACTCGGCATCGGGATTATTTTTGCCTTCGCTAAAGTGAATGGTCAGCCGTTTCATAACTTTGCCTTAAGTTTAGTGCAAACCTTACAACGTCCTAGGTTGAGCCTGTGGAAGAGACAAATTCATCGTCAGGTAGTGGTGAAAATGGCGCGCAAGGATAAACATGATAAAACTAAAAAAGAATTTATTCCGAAACCGGTGGTATCTCCGGAACATATTGCCGAATTATCGTTAATTGTGGATACCAAAGGGCAGTATTCACCAGAAGATATCGAACGCTTACGTCAAGACCAAGCCGCTAAAAAATAATATGACCAAAGTCACGCCAGACAAAACAGCGGTATCGGCCGCCCCAACCAAAAAGAAAACAGCGGCTCCAGCCAGTCAGCAACGCTTATATATTGCTGAAATCAAGCAAGATGTCGTCGTGCTCAAAGATGGCACCTTACGCGCCGTCCTGGACGTTTCTTCGATTAATTTTGCTTTGAAGGGTGAAGATGAACAACAGGCCATTATTCAAGGCTACGTCGGTTTCCTTAACACGCTGGATTTTGAAATTCAGATTGTGATTCAATCTCGTAAATTAGACATTCGTAATTATCTGGCTTCGTTGGAGCAAATGGCTAAACAGCAAACCAATGAGTTACTCAAAATGCAAACCTTAGATTATCGCCAATATATTGAAGAGTTAGTGACGTTATCCGAAATCATGGAAAAACGTTTTTTGGTAACGGTGCCATATTCGCCGTTTAGTAAAAAACGTAAAAATTGGTTCTCGCGTGCTCAAGAAGTTATTTTTCCGGCTCGCGTGATTAAGTTGGCTGACGTCAAGTTTACTAAGTATCTAAAAGAACTAGATCGCCGAGTGAGTATCGTAGCCGGCGGGCTCACCTCAATTGGTTTACAAGTCAGTCAATTAGACACCCAAAAGCTTATTGAACTGTACTACCAATTATATAATCCAACCCGAGGATCGAATCGTCATTTACCAGGCCTAGATAAACTCCAACTCGTACCCGATACGAAATAACCAGCATGATTGATTTAAAACAAGCGGCCGCTCAAGCTCAGGCCAAACAACCTACCTCTCCCTTAAAACCAAAAAGTAAGGTTGAGTTAGAACTGGCCAAACAACACCAGCAGGAAGAAACCATGGCGGCGCGTGAATTATTGGAAGCGGCCCGGGTTTATGAAACCGGCGTCCGGTCGATTTTAGATCTCATTGCTCCGGCCGCTTTCCAAGTTAAACCACGTTTTGTCGATCTGGGTGGTCGCTTTGCCTCTACCATGTTTGTCATCACCTATCCACGCTATATTGCGGTGGGTTGGTTTTCGTCGATTGTGATGATGAACGTACCATTGGATGTGGGCATGTTTTTTTATCCGGTCAAGCCAGCGGTTATTTTGAAACAACTCAAAAAGAAAGTCGGCTCACTCGAAGCTGAATTAGTCTCTGATGCCGAAAAAGGGGCACCACGCGATCCAGTGAAGGAAACAGCGTTGAAAGATATTGAACAGCTACGCGATAGCTTAACCCAAGGTACGGAAAAGTTTTTTCAGTATGCCTTGTATGTTACTGTGTATGCTGATGATGAAAAAACACTGGAAGACTTAATGGATAAGTTAGATTCTGAATTCGGTTCAAAATTAGTGGTAGCCAAACGGGTTTTCTATCAAGCCGAACAAGGTTTCAATTCAACCATGCCACTCGGTAATGATGAAGTGCAAGTCTACTTTAACATGAATTCTTCCCCCTCCGCCTCATCGTTTCCCTTTATTTCTGCAGAACTCACCACTGATAATGGCATTC
>CAYZUI010000031.1:0-7481 GCA_964481945.1 uncultured Gammaproteobacteria bacterium | reverse complement strand
TTTCACCCAAGCTGCCACGTTCCCGGATTCTACCAGAAATCCGGTCTGTCCGTCAATCACGGCGGATCGGACACCTTCGAGGTCTGCGGCGATCACTGGCAAGCCGCAAGCACCGGCTTCTATGGCTACTAAACCGAAGCCTTCCATGTCGCCCGGCACGACAATATTGGGCATGACCAAGGCTTGGGCATTCGTATAATGCTTGCGCAAATCAGCAGCTGATGCCTGACCGTGAAAACGAACAAACTCATCTAATTTTAGCTGCTTCACCAGTGCCTGAATGTGAGATAGTTCTGGTCCTGTCCCAACAATATGCAGATGGACATCGTTGAGTTGTGGTAAGACCCGCTCAACAAACCAGGCGCACCCTTTTCGTGGCACTAGTCGTCCCACAAATAAGATGCAACGGTTTTTACCTAGTTCCTGATTCAGGGGCCACTGTGCCACATCCACTCCATTGCCAATCACGGAAATTTTTTTAGGCTGTAGCCTGGTTTTGACTGCTGCTGCGGTGGCCGGACTAACGCAGACGACATGATCCAGTTTTGGTAGAGCCCAGCGAATATATTTTTGATACCACTTGGGTCGATAGGTGACATCCAGACCGTGTACTGTAATCACCACTGGTTTCCGAAAGAGCTTTTTCAGAACCACGCCTAATCCGGCGAGTACACCATCTCCTAAATGGATCACATCGTAGTGCTGCCATTTGCACCACGGTTTTTTTAAATTCAATACGGTACAGTGATCGCCTAATGCCTGCGTCAGGCCATAACTAAACGTTTCCATCCCACCGATGGCCGGTGGATATTTGCGAGTAATAAAGAGAATGCGCATAAAGTAATAACCCCACACTTGATGTGTGTGGGTTATGGGGTTACATGGGTGGGTTATTTGGTTTTTGTAGTTCGAGTTTTTTGACACGATACAACACATCTTCGGTAACTTTACGATGCCAGCCAATGGATGAACCCAGTAAGCCTAATACTAAATTGATGTACCCCAAAATAATACACATAGTGCCAATAACGATGGATTGCAAATGGCCACTGCCACTACCAATCAGGTAGAAATAAAAAAACCGACCAATGGGAATGAAACCAATCAGAGTTAAGATAATACCAATCAGACCAAAAAATCGTAACGGCCGAAAAATGACAATGTTCCGCACAATGTTCCACCCCGCTTTCCAGATGTGACTGGGCACATTTTTAATGAGGCGTGACGGACGCTCCACTTTACGATCAGCCATCGGTAATTCCAGCATGGTTAAGCCCTGATCTTGGGCCGATAACAAGGTGGTATGGACGTAGGTATGCGTAGAATAAACCCCTAATTTCAGGGCTGCTTCACGGCTGTACGCGCGAAAACCAGTCGAGACATCATATTTCGGTAAACCAGCCCATTTGGTCATCACCAAACTCCCTACTTTATTCCACAGGCGATGTTTGGTTTGCAGTAACTGGCGTGAACCGATCACGATATCGGCTCGTTGCTCCAGAATAGGTTGAATCAACTCACCAATTTTAGATTGATCATAATGATTATCGCCATCGGTGTTCACAATAATGTCGGCTCCGCGCAGCAACGCCTCCCACAAGGCGCGTTGAAAGGTTCGGGCCAGGCCGGAATTTTTTTTATTCATCACCACATAATCTGCCCCCGCTTGCTTGGCTACGGCCACGGTTTGGTCGGTTGACCCATCGTCCACAATCAACACTTCGACTTTGTCTACACCTGGCAATTGTCGTGGAATTTCGTGAATAACGACGGCGAGCGTATCCGCCTCGTTGTAACACGGAATGGTGATAATCACTTTCATACGGCTGGACGACCAATGGAATAGTAATGAAAGCCAAGTTCAGCCATGGTTTGCGGTTTTAATAGATTACGACCATCAAACACTACTGGCTGTTTCATCAGACCCTTAATTTTTACCCAATCCAATTCCTTAAACTCTTTCCATCCGGTCACCACCAACACCGCCACAGCGTCTTTCACCGTGGCATAGGGATCGGTCATAAATGTCACCGCCTCTGGCAACACCGCTCTGGCTTGGTCGGTCGCTTGATAATCAAACGCCTGCACGGTGACGCCAGCCTGCACCAGTTGACGAATCACATCAATGGCAGCCGACTCGCGAATATCGTCTGTGTTATCTTTAAAGGCTAAACCTAAGACACCAATGGTCTTGCCATCAATATCTCCCAAGTATTCGCGCACCCGTTGAATGAAATGACTGCGTTGGTTGTGGTTCACCTCGATGACGGATTTGAGTAAGCGAAAATCATACCCTGATGCTCCGGCCATTTGGTTCAGCGCCGAGACATCCTTGGGAAAGCACGAACCACCCCAGCCAATGCCGGCTTTCAGAAACTTTGGTCCAATGCGGTGGTCGAGACCAACCCCATAGGCCACTTCTTCAATATCGGCATTCATCCGCTCACACACTTGAGCAATTTCATTAATAAAAGATATTTTGGTAGCCAGGAAGGCATTGGAGGCGTATTTAATCAGTTCAGCGGACTCAACCGTAGTGACTACTTTTTGGCCACGAATATCTTTAAACACATCCAACATCACATCGCTGGCTTGGTGAGAGCGCACGCCAATGACCACCCGGTCCGGTGAGAAAAAATCGTCCACGGCACAGCCTTCCCGTAAAAATTCCGGACAAGAAGCATAATCAAATGGACCCTGGTAGTGTTGCCGGATGATCGCTTCAACTTTTTTCCCCGTCCCAACCGGTACGGTCGATTTTGTGACGATGACCGCATAGTTTTGCAATAATTTTGCGACACTGGCCATAGCCTCAAACACATAATGCAAATCCGCCGTACCATCAGCGGCTGACGGCGTTCCAACCGCAATGATAACCACAGCACTGGTAGGAATCGAGCTAGTCAAATCCGTGGTAAAGTGTAACCGGCCCACCCGGCTATTGTTCTGCACTACCGATTCTAAACCCGGTTCATAAATGGGAATAATCCCCTTATTCAGCCGGCTAATTTTTTCCTGGCTAATATCAACACAGGTCACCGTATGGCCAACTTCGGCTAAACACGCCCCAGTGACCAAACCGACGTAACCCGTACCGATTACACTAATATTCATCGCGAGTATTATAGGGTATGGCTGGCATAGGTCAATACCCTGCTCCCTAACATGTCCGCCACGGTTTGTTTTAATCCTTCATCCAAACCAATCACCGGGAACCAGCCCAAGCGTTGCTTGGCTTTACGAATATCAGCCACGCCTGGCTTAGTCAGAAACGGTATCGCGTCGGTAAATTTAATTTGCGACTTTGATTCGGTCAAGGTAATAATTTTCTTGGCCACTTCCAGCATGGTGAAGCGTTCCGGACTGCCCAGATTCACTGGACCATCCACTTTATAATTCATCAATTTGAGTAAGCCGTCGACAATGTCTTTGACGAAACAATAGGTGTCGGTTTCCGACCCCTCACCAAAAATGGTGATAGCCTTACCCTCGGTGGCGGCTACCACAAAATCTGGAATCATCCGACCGGAATTGAGGGCCATGCGCGGACCATAGGTGTTAAACATTCGGGCCACTTTGACATCCATCCCAAATTGTTTACTGAAACTATACACAAATGACTCGGCAAATCGTTTCCCTTCATTATAACAACTGCGCTGCCCAATCGGATCAACAAACCCCCAATAATCCTCCGGGAATAAATCCTGACCATCAATTGGATCACCATAAATAGAAGAAGATGAAGTAAAGAGATATTTCGCTTGATACTGCCGGGCGATTTCCAAGGTATTGCGCACGACATAAGAGTTGGCCAACAGTGTCGGGTAGACATTCTGTTCGAAGGCATGTTTATTGGTGGGCACGGCCAGATTATACACTTCTTGCACACCTTGAAACTGCACTTGGAATTTTTCCAGCTCGGGGAAGGCCGTCAAATCAATCGGGTTACTGGCATCCTGTTTAATAAAAATAAAATTCGAATTACCCAGTAAATGTTCAATATTTTCCACCCGGCCAGTGATAAACGTATCCAGACAAATGACTTTACACTGTTTCACCAGCTCATCACATAAATGCGACCCAACAAAGCCGGCCCCGCCAATGACCAGAACATTTTTTTTATCGAAGATAGCTTTTTTTACCATACCTATTTCGTAGTATACACCCACCACTTATTCCCGACAAAGTTCCAAGCCACCAAAAAGATGGTGAGGAGTATTTTCACAAAAATATCGTAAAAACCAAATTGCACCAAGGTGGAAAACAAGACCGTATAAATGATGAACCCGGAAACGGATACGACGAGAAATTTACTCACCATGACATGGTGATCCGTCCGGGTGGTGCGAAATGTCCAGAAGGCATTCCACAGATAACTGTTCACCGTCGCACAGGCCATCGCGAGCATAGCGGCAACCACTAACCAATCATGAAACCAATCCGTTAAACGCGTCAGTGCCAGATACACGCCAAAGTCTACGACCGTATTCAGGCCGCCGACTAAGCAGAATTTAACGAATTGCCGCAGGTTGGTGGACACTACCGGCAGTGTAGCATTGAAGCTGGGTCTGATACAACTTCACTGTATCAAGCACAATGGTATCCCACAGGTATTTTTCTGTCACCACCGCTTTGGCCCGTTGACCAAGCCCTTGCGCCAGTGTTGGATCCGCCAAGAGATTGGTTAAAGCGCTGCGCAAGGCTGCCACATTATTCACCGGTACGAGAATACCGGCACCATCCACCACTTCACGATTGGCTGGAATATCGCTGGCAATTAATGGTTTGCCGTAACTGGCGGCCTCCAATAACACAATCGGTAACCCTTCGGATTCGGACGGTAAGACAAAACAATAGGCATTGGAAAATAACTCTTGCAACGCTTTACCGGTTTGCAAACCAGTGAAGATGATCCGCGGATGATTGTTGGCCAAGGCTTTAATTTCACTGACATAGGCATCGGTAAACGCCGTATCACCAACGATTACTAAGGGGAAATCCGTTTGCAAACCGTGGTACGCCTGAATTAAATGGTGGACACCTTTGTGCCGCACTAATCGGGAAACCATTAAGATAAACTGATTCTTTTGTAAACCAAACTGCTGAGCAATGATACTTGGCTCAACCGCATTACCCAGGGCCGCACCATTGGGAATATAGTGTGCGATGCGACCATACACTTCATAGGCATAGTGCTTGAGCGTATTAGAGACCGCAATCACTTCGTGAGCAAACTTCATCGCCATCCACTCGCCTAACCACAGCATCCCCTTGGCTAGTCTGCCCCATTTTTGGTGCTGTCGATCAATACAATGAAAGGTGACAAAAACACGGGCTCTGGGACAAAGCAAACGGGCTAAGGGTGTGAGTAAAGCCGGACCAACGGCATGAATATGGATTACATCTGGACGTTCTTTAAAAGCTGCGTGAACAATTGCGAATAGCGTATGACTGATGGCATCAAGATGCTTGCTATACACACTGGGTAAACTGACTAGACGAACACCCTTATAGGCTTGCTTCTGTTTACTGGTATACCAAGGCCGCGTATAGACTATCACTTCCGTCTGTGGTTGCTTAGCCAATCGAATAGCTAATTCTTCCACGTGTCGTTCTACGCCGCCAGCCAACGTTGGAATGCCTTTTTGTCCAATAAAGGTAATTTTCATCTTTAGTTCGTAACTATTAACGTGCTACAAGGATCGGCAGGTAAACCACCATTCGTAGTAGTCAGCATGCCAGAACCATTCGCTGAACTGTAATTCACTTGGATCAAACACACATTACCGGCCTCATCTGCTGCAACATTAGCCACCGTGTTTCCAGAAATGGTTACGGTAAACCATTGTCCAGCTGGTACAACGAGGTGTGGATTGTATGGATAAGGCAGACCATTATACCAACCGTAAATACTATTGCCGCCAGTATAGTACGACGGGTAATGCAAAACCAGTGCCAACCAATTACCGTTCGACGCAGTTAAGCTCCTTAAACCGGCTACCGTACTGACATTTGGTGCCAGGCTGGCTTGAACCCAGTTGATATAGGCGGTTTGATAACTGCGTGGGAAACAAATATCAAATGTATACATTGGTACATTCGTTTCGCCTTGACTATACTTATAATCGTCACCGGGTTGCACCAAAACGTCTGTTGGACACGGTGAGGTTACACTACTCGCCCGACTGGCCTGAAACGGAAGTAATACGATACCGAGAGTGAATAAACCTGTAAGCATCATGGAGGATTTTTTCATAGAAATTTTCATAAATGTTAGTTATCTGGTGAGTTTATTTAATTAAACAGGCAAGCATAGCAAGCTTAAGGGATCTTGTCAAGATCCCCGCGTAGACGCGCCGAACTTTGTTATACTCCGCCTCAGGCGGATGAGTTAACCCGAAATAATGCCTTTAGTTCGCCAATAAATTCATTTCTAAATCGGATTGAATAGACAGATCGGATCGCGTTTATTACCAATAACCAGCCATTGGCCCACCACAGGCCCAACCAATAGTCAAGCCGCTTTGGCCAAAATTTCCGCCGCAGGTAGGCTCGATTGTTAATCCGCATGAAGCCAAATTTCTCCCAATCCCGATTCAGGCTGGAGTGATGGTGTTCCACCTGAATAGCGGGATCCGCTACTAATTTACCTACTCTCGCCACCCGATAACTAAAATCAAAATCCTCACCTAACCCATAATCAGTAAACCACTCATCAAATGGAATAGTTTTGACCTTTGCCCAGCGGTAGCACATAAAGGCACCCGGCAGCCATTGTACGGTCTGTACGTTCATGACTGGATTAATGATATTAAAGATACCCTTAGTGACACCATACGGTTTCGTGGTATATGTTCCAGTAACTGTACCAATAATTTTCTTCAATAATCCATAGGGTGATTCATTAATGAAATTTCCAGTGACACCAACCACCTGTTCATTTTGAAAATTACTGATCACTCGTTCTAGTACATTATTCGTCCATACCGTATCATCATCGCAATAAATAACGATATCGGTATCTGACGGTATGACGGTTCTAGCCTTATTCCGTTGTCGTGTAATTCCTGGAGAAGACGCGTAATAATCACAACCAAACTGTTTGACCATTGATTCAACAGTTATTCCTCCGTCAATGATCACGATACGGTTTGGTTGAACAGTTTGCTGACGAAGACTGTTCAGACACTGTTGCAAGTCAGCCGGTCGATCTTTCGTGACAATGACTACGACGACCTTCATTGTTCCGGTGCAATTATCTGATCAGTGCGTAAGGCTCCCACCGTGCGAGATAACACGGCTCCAGTAAAGCTATCTCGAGCCGAAAAATGCAGATCATTGGTAAGGTTAATGGTCTTGCCAACCTGATCACTGTTTGGTAGTACCCTCACTTCAAAACTGGCACCTTGGGCATGAGCAAAACTAGGAATCAATGAGCTATGCCAAGTGACTGTTCTGGTAGTCGCATCATAATTCATGGC
>CAYZUI010000030.1:0-3422 GCA_964481945.1 uncultured Gammaproteobacteria bacterium | reverse complement strand
GATCAGCCTTTGGCTGAAGCTAATCGTCCCGGGGCATTTGTTTTTCAAATGCATCGGGTGCCGAGGAGGAGACTCGAACTCCTATGGGCTTTCGCCCGTTCCCACCTCAAGGGAGTGCGTCTACCAGTTTCGCCACCTCGGCCTGCTTACCACAACGCTTACACCTTGACCATCTCTTCTTTGAGGCGCTTGGTGTATCCTTTGACGTAATATAAGCGTTGTTTCCGGACTTTGGCTTTCTTGACTACTTCAATTTTCTCGAGTGTCGGCATGGCCAGAGGAATGACCTTCTCTACCCCATACCCCTTGGCTTCTTTGCGCACAGTAATGGTACGAGTCACATCCGATTTGCCTTTGATACTCAAAATCATGCCTTCAAAGACCTGGGTACGATCCTTCTTACCTTCACTAATACGCAGGTGCAGCCGGACGGTATAGCCAGGCTTTAATTCAGGGAAATCTCTCATAACGGGATGAGTATAACGGAATCAATGGAGACCGTCAAGGATAGCCTGTAAAGCATCCGGTAACGGTGCACTATAGCCCACCATCGTGCCATTCGGCAGGGCAAAACTTAAACTGGCCGAATGTAAAAATGGCCTGCCCGGCTGTAACCGAGAGGTAAATTTCTTTGGTTTATAAATTTGTTCGCCCACAATGGGATGGCCAATGGCGTTCAAATGCACTCGGATTTGATGATGCCGACCGGTGAGGATTTCTACGTCCAACAGAGCATAACGTTGAAACTGTTGCAAGACGGTATAACGGGTGATTGCTGCTTTACCGGAAGCATCTGGTCGAGCGGCCATCTTGGTAAACAGTTGAGCAGAACGGGCGATTGAAAATTTGATTTCCCCATCCGGCTGCGTCATAGTGCCGTGTACCAAAGCCAAATAGCGTTTACGCACCAGATGCTGTTGCCACTGACTTTTTAAATGTTGAAACATGGCTTGGGTCCGCGCCACCACTAAGACGCCAGACACATCTTGATCCAATCGATGAATAATGCCTGGTCGCAGCGGATCTTCACCGACCTGGGCAATTTCCGGGTAACGGGCCACCACCTCATTCGCTAGCGTATCGGCCTGCGGATGCTGATCACCTTGATGCATGATAATACCAGCCGGCTTGTTGACGATAACGTAGTCTGGCGTTTCAGCTAAGATAGTCACTGGGCCGAGTTTTACGAATGATGCGCATAGCCTCATCCGCCGAGTCCACAATGTGATACAAGGCTAAATCTTCTGGTTCAATGGAGGCATGATGTTCCAGCGCTTCCTGACGCAAAAAACGATCGAGGGAATCCCAATACTCTTTACCCATCAGGATGAGGGGTACGCGCGGCATTTTATTTGTTTGCATGAGGGTAATGACTTCAAAAAACTCATCCAGCGTACCGTACCCTCCCGGAAAAACGACAAAGGCTTGGGATGGAGACGTCATCATCACTTTACGAGTGAAGAAGAAATGAAAACCGATACCGTGATTGACATATTTATTGACCCGCTGCTCTTTGGGCAATTGAATATTCAAGCCAAGCGATGGTCCACCAGCATCATGCGCCCCTTTATTGACTGCTTCCATCACACCCGGCCCGCCACCGGTAATAGTGGTAAAGCCTTCGCTGGCTAACATCCGACCTAACTTTTCACCTTCTTTATAGTAACGACTGCCCGGTTTAGTCCGGGCTGAACCGAAGACCGTCACCTCTTTGGTCAAACCGGATAAAAATTCATAGCCATCTACAAACTCTGACATCACCCGAAAAATGCGCCACGACACGGCGCCACCACGTTTATCGATGTCATGCGGATGGATAATCTCACCTCGAGCTTTAGCGATGCGTTTTTGGTCTCGATGGTTTTTGCGCTTGAATTTCTGCGGCGAAGCTGGTTTAATCATACGGAAGATGCTCGTAGATTATCATTTCCACCCTAACCTGTCAAAACACGATTATTTCGCTAAACGCAAGTGTCGTGAGATTTGGCGTCAGTTTGCCCGCCATGGCATGACCGTGGTGGTGGTAACTGAACACGTCTTTAAAAATCCCCCCCGCGCTTACCGCTTACTCTGTGCCACTCGGCCACCTGCTGCTGCTACGGTAGTCTTCCCGGGCATTGAAGCACTGACCAGTGAAGGCATTGATCTGATTGTGTTTGCGCCGGATGAATCATTGTTTGCCCATCGCTCATTGATGGTACCAAAACAACTGAGTTTGCTTGACATGATTCGTTATGTGAAAGCACAACCGAATTTAGTGGCGAGTTTGGCGCATCCAGCCCTGCTTGGTCATTCCGGCAGTGAGCGCCAAATTGGCAAAACACGCACCGTTGCCGCTATTCGCGAATTGGGTCGAGTGGAAATAGCCAATACCTGTTTTAAAGGCAGTAAACTGTTGTTGGATGTTTTACAGTTGGACCATGTCCTGAAAAGTACTCGGGCAATGATGCAACGGACAGCCTATTTGCCAAAAGACTATTACGATTTTCCGGATGTTGAATTTTATACCGGCGGTTCCGATGCCCATGTGGTGGTCGAAATTGGCAGTGGTGTACATGTGCCGGATGTTTCCCTGACTGATCGATCAGCTGTCTTTGCCGCCATTAGCCAAAATCGTTCAGCCACATTTCTGGAAACAAAGGTGCACCTGCGCCCGTACCTGGCGCTCTATAAATTGTATAGTGTTGCCAAAGAAGCTCTGATCAAAGCCTTTCGGTTATATGAAGGCCGGTTATATCAAAATGATGACGCCTTTACCAATTATTATAGCGAAGCTGAAAAAGAAGCGGTGTTGGAGTTACGGCGCCGACGTGACAGTTTGTTAAAACCGTTTTTGAACTTTTTGACCTATTTCATGGTTAGTCCAACCATACTCAACATCATCAGTTTTGGTTTTATTATTGTCAGCGTTATTCAAGTGGCCCGGGATGAACGGATTGATGCGATGGTGTATTTTATTCTCTATCTGTTGGCTAACAGCTTAACCGGGCCTTTGGCCAGATACCAAAAAATTGAAAGCGAGGCGGGTGCTATTACCAATATTATTTTATATCAGTTTGCTCTGATTGCGGCGGTCTTTACCGCGATGGGATTAGATTGGGTGGATGATTGGCTGGGAGCTCTCTACTTAGTATTGTACATCACCATGTTATGGCTGATTATTACCTTGAATAAAATTGGCGCACCCATCCATTTTATTATTCGTTCAAAAAATCTCATCTTGACTGGTATGTTGCTCTACGTGTTGACGAACAACAACTGGCTCACCCCCTTGTTTGGTGTCTTTGCCGTCTACATGACTGTGATGAACGTCTGGATGCTTATTCGGGTACTGCGGTCTGTTGCAAAGCGTGACGAGACTTCCAAAAAAAGTAGCCAACAATGATAAAGGTAATCACCGGCGATACCCAGCTAGGAATGTG
>CAYZUI010000029.1:0-4646 GCA_964481945.1 uncultured Gammaproteobacteria bacterium | reverse complement strand
CAACGCATACTATGACATTGAGTACGGAACCAGCCACACCAATCCAGGCTGGCGTTTTGGTATTATGTTGCGCGTAAAACACGCGAGCCAAAATATGCTGGATGCTTTCTAAGGGAATAACCAAAGCAAAGATAATCAGTGCCCAGCTGGTACGGGTAATCGCCGTGGCATCAAATTCACCGCCGCCCAGAAATACGCTCACTAGTGGTTGGCTAACGAACATCATCCCAATCATGGCTGGCAAGGTGAGAAAGATGATCATGCGCATAGCCTGACGGGTGTTGTCGAGTAATTGTGTCGTATTGGTGGCCGCAAAGTTTTGCGCTAACACGGGAAATAGTGCCGTCGCTAGAGCGATACCAATAAAGCTGACCGGCAAACTTTGGAAGTTCCGCGCAAAATTAAACACGGCCACGCTGCCTGGTGCTAAGGTGGAACCAACGGCATTGTATGTCCATAACGTACCTTGAACGGCGAGTAAACCAATAATTCTCGGACCAATTAATGTGAGGGTTTGTCGTACCTCTACGGAATGCAAAATTGCTGCCGTGAACCGTGGCCAGTACCGTAGCCGAATGGTAGCAATCAGTCTCATGAGCAAGTGGGCTGCGGCACCAATAATCACACCAGTAATCGGTGTGAAAAACACTATACCAACACAAATACCGATATTGTAGAGCATCGGTGAAATGGCATAAGCCAAGAAATGGTGTTTACTTTGCAACAGTGTGCCGAGCAATATACTGATGCCAAACAGCAACGGTGATAACAGTAACCAGCGGCTACTACTAGTGAGCTGGATGAGTTCGGTTGGATTGAAGCCGGGGGCAATGATGGTGACTACCCAGGGCATGGAAATCCATGCCACTAGGTCCATGAGGATAATGCAAATGACGATAACGGTAAGAATTTCATTAGCGGATTGATACTGATGTTTCGCTTTGGCCAGCACGGGAATAAAAGCCGTGGTGATGGCTGCAGCGAATAAATTCATAATCAAATCTGGCAGCAGAAAGGCCGAGTTAAAAATATCCACGTCACGACTAGCGCCTAAGGTGTTGGCCAGTAAACGATCGCGCAGTAATCCAAAGACATAACTGCCAGCCGAGGCAGCCGCTAAGATCAGCGCGTTACGTCCCAAATTGGTAGAGGTGATGAGTGCCATTATCTAAGTACAGCTTGGTACCAGCGAACACGACTAAATCTGAATGCAGCAATCTGGCCTTATATTCTGTGGGAATACCAAAAGAAAATTCAAAACCACAATGCAGACAATGTGGAAAGGCATTGAATAGAAATATTCCACTACATTCACACACCGGCGCATGACTTTGTATGGTATGCATGTGGCGGTGGGCGAGTCGCTGCCGAATAATACGCTTGTACCGATCTTGACCATGCGTTTCATGGTACGCATTCTGGCAGTGCGTGCAATAAAGATACGGCCAGGTATTGGCGATCACACTATACTCCAACTCTGCCTTACAGGATGGGCAGGCCATCGTTTTTTGATCAGTGGGCGGTACAATGACTATACGCTCTTTCATACAATTTCATTGTATCATAGCGTCTAAGTATGTTATAGCAAAAATAATGTATGAGCTCTTGCAGTTGGTCCTGCTTTCCGGTAAGGTACAGGCCCATGGCTGATGCCGTTATTGAACAAATCAAGCAGCGAGTTGATATTATCGAGTTGTTATCGGAGTACTTAAAGTTGCAAAAAGCTGGCAGTAATTGGCGGGCGCTGTGTCCCTTTCATCACGAGAATAGTCCATCTTTCATGGTCAGTCAGGATAAACAAATCTGGCACTGCTTTGGCTGCGATAAGGGAGGAGACATCTTCAGTTTTGTTCAAGAAATTGAAGGGGTGGATTTTCCGGAAGCGCTACGCCTGTTAGCGCAACGAGCCAACGTGACGTTAACGAACTATAATCCATCCGCTCAGCAAAAAAAGCAGCGCCTGTTAGAAGTGGTAGCCAAAGCTCAGCAATTTTATGCCCAAGCTTTGCGTGAATCGAAAGAAGCGGACATGGCCAGACAATATATTCATCAGCGTGGTCTTACACCAGACAGCATCACCACCTTCGGCATGGGGTACAGTTATGATGATTGGTCACGCTTAAAAGATTACCTGGTGCAACAGGGCTATCATGAAGTTGATCTCGCGGAAGCTGGTTTGATCATCAATCACTATGATCGCTTTCGAGGCCGTTTAATGATTCCGTTACACGATGCTACCGGCACAATAGTTGGTTTTACCGCTCGCCAATTGCGTGACCAAGAGGGCGGTAAATACATCAACTCTCCACAGTCGCTCATCTACGATAAATCTCAATTAGTCTTCGGGTTATGGCGTGCGAAGACGGCAATTAAAAAATTGAACGCCGCTCTGGTGGTAGAAGGAAATCTGGATGCCATCACCGCGCAGCAACACGGGTTTACAAATGCGGTGGCCACATCGGGCACGGCTTTTACCGCTAGCCAATTATTGCAATTGAAACGGTACTCGCCCAATTTACTGCTAGCCTTCGATTTGGATACTGCCGGAGAGCAAGCCGCCGAACGTGGTATCGATTTAGCTTTGCAACACGCCATGAATATTAAAATCGTCCGGTGGCCAAACCAATACAAAGATCCGGATGAATGTATTCGGGCTGATGCCACAGCGTTTAAGGAGGCCATTCGTCAGGCCATTGGTATTATGGATTATTGGTTTTGGCATGCCCAACAGGGGTTACAGCTTAATCGGGTAGAACACAAAAAATTACTGGTGCAGCGGCTGCTACCTAAACTAAAAAAAGTGTCAGATACCGTTGAAGTGTCTCATTACATTCAAAAATTAGCGGAGTTAGTGGGGGTCAATGCGGCGTTACTACAGGAGCAGTTACAGAAATTGAAACAAACCAAGTCCAATGTGGAAAAAGTCAAAACGACCAATAGTCAGGAAGTAGTAGTCAAACAAAAGGATAGGTCGACCCGCTTGGTCGAACACATTCTGGGGTTAGTGCTGACCATGCCGGAACAGTTTGCCTACGCCCATGACTATCTCGATGTTGCCTTTATCACCGATGATACCTTGGCTGAACTTTACAGACGGATGCTCGATCAGTATAATAAGTCGGGTCAGTTTGCCGAAGAAGCGGCCGATGTTGCCCTGGTCGGCAAACTTCGTTTACAAGTGGATCACGATTTTCCCGATAGCTCCACCGCTGATCGTCAGGGAGCCTTAGTGCGCGCTATCCGGGAACTGCGCAAGCGCTTTATTGAACAACGGTTACGTGGTCTTGAGGTTGAACTGAAACAAGCCGAGACCCAACCCAGTAATGAACACAGTGACGAGCTTATGCAGCAACTGACTGAAGAAGTAAAACTCCTTACTCAACAATTGACCGAATTATCCCGATAACGTTTTTATGCCAAAAAAGAAACCGGTCAAGAAATCTGCCAAGACTAAGGTGAAGGCCAAACCAAAGAAGAAAGCCCTGAAGCCAGTCAAGCGCAGCGCGGCCTTGGTGGTAGCGCCGCCAACGGAATTTCCGCTGGATGGGGCTGAACTTTTATTGAAGAAAGGCCGCACGCGGAATTTTTTGACTGAAACTGAAATTTTGTATGTGTTTAATAATTTGGAAGATTATGTCAGTCACTTTGAGCAGTGGTTGAGTCAATTAGAAAAGCAGGGTATTCAGTTGATTGAGACGGATGGCAATGTTCTGGGACTGGATTCGAAGAAAGTCGGCTTAGTGGATGCGAACCGGGAAAAAGCCGGCAAAGCGGCCATGGATTTATCGGACATTTCCGGTGATTCCATTCAGATGTATTTGCGGGAAATCGGTAAAGTGCCGTTACTCTCCACGGAAGAAGAAATCCGGCTGGCCAAACTAAAAGAAGCGGGGGATCTAGAAGCCAAGCGTAAACTGTTAGAGGCCAACTTACGGTTGGTAGTGAGTATTGCCAAAAAATTTACCGGCCGGTCACTGTCTTTGCTGGATTTGATTCAAGAGGGGAATATCGGTTTGCATCGCGCCGTCGAAAAGTTTGATTACCGCAAAGGGTATAAATTTTCCACCTATGCCACCTGGTGGATTCGCCAAGCCATCACTCGGAGTCTGGCGGATCAATCACGCACCATTCGTATTCCCGTGCACATGGTAGAAACCATCAATAAATTCCAGCAAATTGAGCGTGGTCTCATTCAAATTTTAGGTCGTGAGCCGTTGCCAGAAGAAATTGCCGCTGAAATGGGCCAGGAACTAGAGAAGGTCCACACCATTATCAAGATTTCTCAAGAAACCGTATCGTTAGAAACTTCCGTGGGTGACGATGAATCGGAAGATTCTACCCTGGGAGATTTTATTGAAGATCAAAAAACCTTATCGCCTGATCGAGCTGCCTCGCTGCAACTCTTGAAAGATCATGTCTACGATATCATCAAAGATTTACCGGCTCGCGAACAGAAAATTCTCGAAATGCGTTTTGGTTTAGTCGATGGCGTATCACATACGCTCGAGGAAGTCGGTCAGGAATTTGGGGTCACGCGTGAACGTATCCGGCAGATTGAGGCTAAAGCGTTGACGAAAATTCAGGAGCACGTCGGCATGAGGAAACTAAGAGATTATTAACACCTTTCCCCTAACCCCCTTCCTATA
>CAYZUI010000028.1:0-2376 GCA_964481945.1 uncultured Gammaproteobacteria bacterium | reverse complement strand
CGGCCAAAATATACCCATGCCAGGATTGGAAATATTTATACTCTAGGAGCATAAACCAAGCCAATTGGATGCTGACTAATCCAACAGTGAGCAATACTATAATCCAATGACGACGTGTAGGCATATTACTCGTTTGTTACAGTATTTTTTGGGTGATCTTTCCGCCACTTTCCGATCTCGGCATGGTTGCCAGAAAGCAATGTAGGTGGAACTACCCACTCTTCACCAGAATCAGTCATAAACGTTTCTGGGCGGGTATAGTGTGGTGATTCCACATAATCCAAACTACCGGAAAAGGTTTCGTCATGGGTAGATTCGATATCACCAAGCACACCGGGTAATAGACGCGTGACGCTTTCAATGACTAACATAGCTGGAAGCTCCCCACCGCTCAGGACATATTTTCCAGTTGAAACTCGTTCATCAACTAATTTGTAAACACGTTCGTCGAACCCTTCATAGCGTCCACATAACATTATGATCTGGTCGTAGCTTTCGCCATAATGCTTAGCATGCACTTGGGTATATTCTGTTCCACCTGGATCAAACATAATTACGCGCGACTTTGGTAAACGAGGTACAGTTTTTAAACAATCATAAATCGGCTGCACCATCATCACCATGCCGGGCCCACCACCATAGGGCAGATCATCCGTTTTTTTGTGCTTGTTTTTGGTGTAGGTGCGAATATCGTGAACATGGATTTCAATCTTGTGTTTTTCTTGCGCAATCTTCAAGATCGTCTCTTGAAAGTAAGAGTCGAAGATATGAGGAAAAATCGTTAGAATATCGAACCGCATGGCTCAATCCTACAACGTTAAGGATAATACTACAATTAACCCGGCGGCTAACAACTTTTGCCAGGTCATTTTCTCCTTTAAGAATGCAATACCGATAATAAACACAAATACTGGCGCTGTGGCACCCAAGGTAGAGACGATACCAACATCCCCTTGCGCAAGTGCGTAGTAGAATAATATCCAGCTGGTGGAGACAATGGCACTGCGCAGGATAATATAACCGAACTGCTTTACCGTAACCGTCTTGAATCGAGTACCGAACACCAATAAGGTAATGAAACCAATCATCGCCGCACGCAACATATATACACTCGGTGCATTCGTACTGAGATCGGTGAGCAACATTTTGGTTGGTAGGGCCGATAAGCCAAAACACGCCGCCGTCACTAAGGCGGGCAGTAACATCTTTACATCTATTGTTTTTCCCGGCGTATGATCCATGGAAAAATAAATTACTCCAGTCACAATCGCGGCCGCGATCACATACATATACCATGGTTCCGTCAGCGAGAAAAATAACCAACTGCCTACAAAGGCAAAGGCGGGTGATAATGCCAGTAAAGGGGTAACAGTACTGGCTTCGTATCGTTCAAAACTCTTAAAATAAAAAAAATTTGCGATCGTGTCCAGAATAATAATCACAGCCAGTAATCCCAGAGACCGAGCAGAAATTTCAAAGTGATAAAACCATGGCGCAGCCAGTAACAGCAGGCCAGCCACACTCAAAAAACTGATCCCGAACATATCCTGTACCTTCAATGTGCGCAGCAACGTACGAGCCGTAATATGGGCAATGGCGGCGAAGACAGCTGACAACAAAGCGAGTGATGTGTATGTCACCTTATTGTATTTCAGCGAAACGTCCCTTGGACACAATCTTGGTAGAGGTTTTAGCGGGAAACAATTTTCCGTTCATCGCGACATACACACCAGGTGCGGCACAATGAAATTGACTGATGGCATAGCCTAAGTTGAATCCGCCATCGGAAAAGGTAAATCCATCAAGCGGAATCATTGATCCGGTAAAAATAACTATCTTGTTTTTTTGGTGAGGGGGGGGTAAATGTTGCTCAACAAAGCGGGCCGAATCTGGCATGGTATACGTACCATGGGTGACTAAAATATATTTTGCCTTACTGCGTTTAATGAGATGTACGAGTTTTTTGCGATCGGCAGCGTTGATAGCCCGGCTGTCTTTCATGCACAGTTCAGTACACTGAAACTGATCATAGAGCTTGAGGTTTTTCAGGTAGCGGGGGATAACCGAATGCTTGGCTGGCACAGCCGTGTCCCGTGAGCCTTCGTAATAGGAATCAATTGTGCCGCCGGTAAAAATACAATGTATCTTCATAAGTTTATGCCATCATTTCCCAAAAACACTCCTGACAGTATACCATAAATGGATTATTTTTTACTTGTTTGACAGTTAAACGTCTCCTCTATAAGCTGTGATAGCTCTTTTGTAGTCATCCACCCCTTTCCGGAGGTCAGTATGACCTACCCAAGGTCCTGTCGTGTCGCCGTCATCCCCGCCCCCAACAAGCCCGTGGAGGTTCGGACGGTGCCAGTGCCCGAC
>CAYZUI010000027.1:0-5101 GCA_964481945.1 uncultured Gammaproteobacteria bacterium | reverse complement strand
CAACGGGGCCTTTGGCACCTTGCGGGCTCTAACGCCGCTCGATCCGGCGTTCGAGCTGGATTCAAATGCCAGGGTCTGCGAGCCGCCCGACGGCTACGTGGAGTAGGAACAAACGACAGGAGGTTACGGGGGGAAAGTGGCGTATTCATTACGTCAACGAGTACCCCCCCAACCATATCTATTATTTGAATTCGGAGTATAACGGAAACTGGTCAGTTAAGGCTACGGCAGCCTGTTTGACTTCCGCTTTAACAGCCTCGTTATCATGATTCTTCAATGTTTTAACAATCAGTTCAGCAATCTGTTTCATCTCTGGTTCCTTCATGCCCCGTGTTGTCATGGGTGGAGAGCCCAGCCGAATACCGGATGGATCCAGCGGACCACGGGGATCATCTGGAATAGCATTCATGTTCAGAGTGATATTCACTTCATCCAATACGGTTTGAGCAATTTTTCCGGTAATACCAAGCGGCGTGACGTCAGCCAAAACCAGATGGTTATCGGTAGTACCCCCATGCATGATCTTTAACCCACCGGCCTTTAATTCTTCACACAGCACTTTAGCATTCAAGCGAATCTGTTTGGCATAGGCTTTAAATTCCGGTGTCATCGCTTCACCTAAGGCTACGGCTAGGGCGGAAATTTGATGTTCGTGCGGACCACCTTGTAATCCGGGAAACACCGCTTTGTCAATGGCCTTGGCATGTTTCTCCTTGCACATAATCATGCCACCCCGCGGACCACGTAACGTTTTATGGGTAGTAGTCGTCACGACATCAAATAATGGCACGGGGTTATTCAGTTCGCCACCGGCGATCAAACCGGCAATATGGGCGATATCGGCCATGGTCATGGCGCCCACCTCATCAGCAATGGCCTGAAACTTTTGATAATCTAAATCCCGTGAATAGGCGGAAAAACCAGCCAAAATTAATTTTGGTTTATGTTCCAAGGCCATTTGCCGTAAGTTTTCAAAATCGATCAAACCAGTAGTCGTATTGGTTTTGTAACGCACGAAGTGATAGATCTTGGCCATGAACGTGACCGGATGACCATGCGTGAGATGTCCCCCGTGCGATAAATCCATACCAAGAACCGTATCGCCTGGTTGCAGTAAAGCGGTATAGACCGCTAAATTAGCCGGCGCACCAGATAACGGTTGGACATTGACGTGTTCTGCTCCAAAAATTTGTTTGGCGCGATCAATGGCGGTTTGCTCAATTTTATCGATCCACTGATTGCCACCATAATAGCGTTTGCCGGGATAGCCTTCGGAATATTTATTGGTGCAAACACTGCCGAGAGCTTCTAACACAGCCGGAGACACGAAATTCTCCGACGGAATCAGCTCGATATTATGACGCTGACGCTCTAATTCACTGGTAATGTATCCCGCCAGCGCCGGGTCTTGGGTGCGAAGATGTTCTAACATGCGCCTATTCTAGCACAGCGGCTAAAAAAGTGGCTACTCGGTGGTGGTGGCTATCACCATTATTAAACCTAATGTCTCGGTTTGCGCTCTGGAATAAGAGTTGATCGAGGAAATTCCTTTACTTGTTTCTCCCTTTGCCAACGCATACCGAATTCAGCAATGGCCGGACGTAATTCTGGAAAAGCTGTGAGCATGGCTTCACTAGCGTTGGTTAATCTGGTTGTGGCTGAATCCACAAATCCTTGATTGATTTCAGTATCCAATTGATCTGACCACGGTACATCTTGTGCCATCGTCTGAACATTATCTAGTCTCTGTTTCAGTTGACGCAAACACAACTCCTTAACGGAACCTATCTGATCTTGCTGTGCCAGTTGCAGGAGGTGCGAGAACAAACCATAGGGGTCATGGTCGGTTTCAACAAAATCACATTCCGCTTTATTGAATTCATCTTCTACACGTAATCCTTGTTTATTGGACAAAAAGGAAACTAACTGGACAGCGTATACATCCCATAAGGTTTGACGGATGAATCGTTGTTTGGTTATGTTCAAGTTACCGTAGACTTCTATTAATGGTTCGTCAATCATGTCTTTATTCTCATAATTTAGGCTTCGCCATGTCGACCGAATAATGGTGTACGTCTAGCTCGTTTTTCCGCAACCAAACCTAACACCATGCCGTGATCGCGCTGCGCTCGTTCCAACAACGTTAGATAACGCTGCTGAAACTGTTCTCTTTCTGCTGGATCTCCTATTTCTGCAATCAATTTTTTCTGTTGCTCTAAATATCGTCCGATTAAATCGCTCACTGACTTCACTCTCTCTTGAGCACAGTATGACGAAGCCACGCTCAATACTACTTCAGCATTTGAACCATTGGCTACAAAATCATCTAGCAAGTGAGATAATTCTCGTCTTTTGCTTACGTTTTCCAGGGTGGTATCGTCGTCAGCTGTTGCCAACATGGCTTCAATCATTACTTCATGAAATAAACCATCCACCGCTTCCCGAAATAACTTTTGACCATCTTGGCCATGTACATCACCAATTTCCTGGTATATTTGCCAGATGTGCTTGGCGAATGTAGTACTTAATTGTGCCATTAGAATGATTTTACCATATATTCTTGATCTAGCCGATAACCGAGTTTTTCGTAATACTTCCTCACGCCAATACCTGCAATCACCGCTATTTTCGTAAATCCCTGTTGCCTAGCGATGTCTTCAGCCTGTTCCATCAATTTCCGACCAAAACCTTTATGTTGCACCCTCCTACGCTCGTCGGCTATGCCTTGAGCTTCGGCGGGCAAGCGGCTTTCTTCAGCAACTGGTACAAGCTGTCCATAGACGTGTAACTCACGAATAATGGCACAATCTTGTAATTCTTCATACCAATGATTGGCTCGGTGTTGTAAACGCAATCGAACAAAGCCAAATAACTTTTTTCGATCGGGAGCTTCTAAGGATAAAAAATATTCCGTGCCATCAGAAGCGGCGTAACTTTCCGTACATAACTGGGCTTGATCAAGGCCAGCGGTATCAGCCCGCGGTTCGCGACAACGAATACAGACACACTGCACACCCTTTTGTTGCATGATCTGCCGTAAGTTGGTGACCGTATTACCCGCGATGATGGAATTTTCTGGAATATCCCGTACCAGCCGTTCAATCCGCACATAGTGCGGCACCTGGGCTTTAATATCGACCAACAAATTCGTCAGCTCTTCCGCGGAATACGATTTATACCGCCCCGCTTTCCAGTGGCGATACAATGGCGCGGATCGTACCACCACACACGGGTAGATTTTAATATGATCCGGTTGGTAACCGGGGTGGTTAAAAATAGTTTTAATATCGTTGAGATCTGAAATTGGTGCTGAACCAGGTAAGTTTTGCATCATGTGATAGGTGATCTTTAAACCCGCTTCTTTCAGCAATTGCGTAGCAGCTTGGACTTGCTCATTGGTTTGATCACGTAAGTTCAAAGCCAAGACATGTTTATTTAAACTCTGCACACCAATTTGCACGCGGGTCGCGCCAAACCAGCGCAAACGCTTCACTTCCGCTGCATCAATATGATCTGGCCGGGTTTCTAAAGTACAACCGATCACGCGATATTTAGCTGTTTCATTTTTCGTCTTGGCTTCAGCCAGAGTCGTGCTACCTATTTCGTCTTGATTAAACCCATCATAACAGCGCTTCATAAACCACTCTTGATAATCTTTAGGGTAAGCAGTCCAGGTACCACCTAAGACAATCAGCTCACATTTTTCTGGAATATGCCCGTTATTTTCCAGGGCCTCAATGCGCTTAGTCACTTGCAGATACGGATCAAAGTGTAAACGTAACGCCCGCATGGCACCGGGTTCGGTATCGATATAACTTTTCGGCATGTTGGCTTCGGTAGGACAATAGATGCAGCGACCAGGACATTGATATGGTTTGGTCAGCACAGTAATGGGTGCGATACCGGATAACGTGCGGATGCTGCGTACTTGTAACACCTGTTGTAGAGTCGCGTCAGCGATGGCCATTTTTTTGTACTCGGCCAAAATTTGGGCATTAGTGGGCATGGCAATACCGTACTGTTTGGCGACTTCCGCCTTGACTGTACGCAAAGACCGGGCATCTGTTACACTGCGTTCAAGAGATTTAGTAATAATGTCCCTTAAAGCTTGAGTCATGTATGCTTCAGTCATTGGCTGATCAAATTATACATCAATTGGAGAAAGATTATGATCGGATCGCTCCACACTTTTCTGATACACGATCACACGCCTGGCCAGAATTTTATTTATTAAACAATTTGATCAACGATTGTGGTGTTGAGACAATTCATGAATTGTCCTTACTGGATGTCGGCTGCGGTAACGGTAGATTGTTAGAGACGATTCCGGCTGTGCACTATACCGGTTTAGACTTGTCCAGTCAACTCCTTACGATCGCCCAAAATCGTTTCCCGAACTACACTTTTGTGCATGGATCGGTGCTGCAATTACCGTTTCTCGATGAACAGTTTGACGTAGTGGCGTGTGTGGCGACGTGGCAACACATTCCATTAGTGCTGTATCGACACCAGGCTCTACAAGAAATGGTTCGTGTGCTCAAACCCGGCGGTCATCTCTTTATGTTAAATTGGAATCTAGCTGATCAAACACAGTATCAACAATATCGGGCTGACCAAACCAATGGATATGATGCTGGGGATTATCTGATCCCGTGGAAAAACGATCGGGGGGAAATACTGACACAGCGATATTATCATGGCTTTAGCACACCTGAAATCGCAGAGTTAGCAAAGAACGCAGAATTAACAATTTTGCAGAATGAATTGGGAAAAGATTGCAGAAATATCGTTACGATAGCACGGAAAACTAACCCCACACTTTACGTGTGTGGGTTAGTTACTTGAAGTGGCGTCTTTGTTTAGGGTAGGGGGTTAGGGTTAGCGGGTTGACAGAATGCAATACATCGCCTACCATACCGCCCATATTTTATAGACACCTAGAAAGAGTGCCAAAAGCTTTTCGACCCTCCTTCCGGCTGTCTAGTCTCACTTCGAGACGGCACCCGGTTCCGAGGAGGAAAAGTTGATCGCAGATCACTGTAAGCAGTGTCAGGACCAGCCCGGGTTCTGCATCACTCACAACGGGGGGCGGGATCACAGC
>CAYZUI010000026.1:0-2997 GCA_964481945.1 uncultured Gammaproteobacteria bacterium | reverse complement strand
CATCCGTTCTATACTTTGCCGAATCTATTCAAATGCTGCTGCAGTCTGCTCGCATTCTCGCATCATACAAATATGATTATACTCTTGTTGGACAAATACACTCAATACCCCATTCTAATGGCGGTCAATCAACCCAGTTGTAATCTTCTTCAATAATCTTATTATTGCAAATGTCAATAGTAGCACTGTATTGTCCAATATGATTTTCTGGAATCAGACTACTTTTTTTTGTTGAATACGTTAAAAAATTGAACAGAAGAGCCGTATCTTCAGTATCATTGATATAATAATTACTGACATAGCTATCATCAAAAATACGCGCGGCTCTTATTCGTTGAGTCTTTTTAGGGTATCGCAAAGCGTATTCCTGGTAAGAGATAAGACTTTGTACTTCTCTGATGAGAGGAATTAATTTGTCTTTTGGTATCTCATTGTCTCCTACATACAGCTGATATTCATTTGGAGCGCAAATTGACAAATTTATTCTACTTAGTTTCCAGTAGGGGTGGTAGTGGTAGATTGAAAACAGTCCGCTGATTACGATAGTACCTATCAGACCGGCATAAACTATTTTAGTCTTTTTCATAATTGGGCTTATATCATTACTCGTATCATATAGTATAAGTCAATCGGCTGGAATTTGATAGCTCACTTCAAACCACTAGCACAAAACCAATTAATCATTTACGGTTTTGCCATGAACACTACACCTACATTCAACCTTTAAGTAAAACTTGGCGGAGAGGGAGGGATTTGAACCCTCGAGACCCTTGCAGGCCTACTGCTTTTCGAAAGCAGCGCATTCAACCGCTCTGCCACCTCTCCAGTGCCGATTTATACTAATCAACCGGACATCTTTTGTCCACTGATTTTGGAAAACTTGAAAAATTGTTAGGGCAGGATGGCACTCAATTGAGCAGTCTCGCTCACTGCATATTGGACGATGATGTTGCCATTCTTACGTTGGATTTGCACGCGCTTCTTGAATTTCACAATCTTATAAGTATTCGTTTTCACAGCCTTAAACAATTTCGTATTTTTATTGATCAAGGCTGATGCGGCAGTGAGGGTGATACCCGTGGTATGCAATGTCTGTTTGAACTTGGTTGTGACAATAATCTCATCGGTCGCATCATCATAGTAATTGAATACCTTAAGTTGTACCACATTCTGGGCAGATTTTTGCAACTTCATTCCATCAAGCACGGTGCCCATTTGCGCATCAATCACACGAATCTTTCGACCAGTAGACATCACCACGACAATGCGATCACCATCACTGGAAAGTTGCGCCTGTGGTTTTCCAGTACCGGTTGCAAACACCGTGAATATCTGGGTCGATCCGTCTTCATAATGAACACGCACTCGGTTGTTGGTGAGTGATTCGATTTCCGTGGCATCGCCGCGAGCTGACAATACATAGGTATCCGCTACGCTATAGGTAGCAACGGTTTCTCCAGTGGCATCTCGTAACACAATCAGTGCGAGTACACCAGAATCGTTTGTTTCCACAGTGGTCTGTGCTGGGTCAACCAGATCAGCTTGAGCATTATGCAGTTCAACTGTCGACGTCGTCACTGACGATGATGTCGGAACCGGATGAACCAGAGTGAGGGCAACCTTACCGGCTTTTTGTGCAGTAATAACCACTTCAGTGATCGTGTCATCCAAAATAAGTTCCTGCATTGTTTCCACTGTAGCAAAGGTTTCTTCAGCAATGGCAGCCGGCTCGACATTACCAGTCACATAATTCACCAAGGCGATATTTTTCCCTAAGGAATCAACAGTTACCGCCAAGCCAGAATTTCGAATAAACTCAAGAAGCGGAGCAGCCGTGCTGACGAACGTCTCAATAAACCCAGATGTTCCGTCGTTATAATCAACGGTGAGGCCAGTCTGCACATCCGCTGCCGCCCGATAAGCCACCGAAGTCGTCTCCGTGTCCGCGCTGACTGAATCAATGAAGGGAGCCGATACAATAGTCAAAGATTGATGGAGGTCGGTGACATAATCGCTAAGAGTGCCAAACACAAGATCGTTCTGTGCATCATTATTAAAATCCACCGCAGCTAAACTAAGTCCGATGCCGAATCCGTCACTATTGATTGCGCCTTCATCCGCAATCGTCTGATTAATTTCGTCAATACCCACGGATGTTAAATCCTGGACAATTCTAAAGTCCGATTCAGCCAATGAATGTACTCCGGAAAATTGTGTCGCCGAAGAATAAATGACATCAATCGCCCCCGTGTAGATACTTTGAGTGAGGAAAGCGGACATATAATTTCTTTGAGTCGTGACAATATCTGGAAAACCATCGCTGTTGAGATCACTCACCAGACTTGCCCACCGAGGATAAATGCCATCTGTCGGAATCACATCACGATCACCATACCAAATCGCACCCACAATATCTGACAGATTATGATCCACGGCTGTTAAATTTTCGCCATACACCAGGTACAGGCCACCTTCTTCATATTGGTAGGCATCATCGTCACCATAATCATAGGAGTTATCTGCAATCAGCAAATCATCTTTCCCATTATTATCGACATCTCCTGTAGCCAGAGCATACCGCCCGGGAAAATCTCCGCCCAGGTCAACGGTGATGTCGCTATCATAGGAGGCGCTATCCAGATCACCGGATAATCGTGTAGCCGAGCCAAGGAGCAGTTGTGTTGACATACTGAACCAATAATCAGAGCCGATGATATCATCAAATCCATCACCGTTAAAATCACCGATCGTCGATATCAAAAACTCTTCGGATCCAGTTGCAGCCGCTGTGCTGGCCGTTGTAGCCGTAACTCCGGAAGCTGATCCATAATACAAGAATCCATAAAAGAGAAGATCCTCATAAGCATCATTATCCAAGTTTCCTACTGAAATATTGCCTTGACTGATGTCATTACCGCAAAACACGGTGCAGCGTCCGGAAAACGCATCAAAATCGGTTATAGTTGTATTAGCAGTCGAAGAGGAGACGGTGCCTGC
>CAYZUI010000025.1:0-6218 GCA_964481945.1 uncultured Gammaproteobacteria bacterium | reverse complement strand
CCAATAGGAACCAAGTCGGCCATCGATCTGATAATAATGACTAAACGATGTACCGCCGAGCCGGATGGCTTCTGTCAGGATTTTTTTTGCAGCCAGGGGCAAAGTTTTACGTTCCGCTGTGGTCAGTGTGTGCACCCGACGAGTTGGTTTGATTTTGGCCAACCAGCAGATATCATCGGCATAAATATTGCCAATGCCGGCAATCAAAGATTGGTTCAATAGCACCGCTTTGATGGATGTTCTGCCGTGTCGTTTCAACTGCGCGTTAAAATAATCAAAGGTGAAACGGTGATCGAGTGGTTCCAGGCCCAACTTTTTTTCTCGAAAATATTCTTCTAACGCTTGATCACTGTATAGTTCCACATACCCAAACTTTCTCATATCCTGGAAGTACAACGTACTACCATCGGTAAATTCAAATTCCACCCTGGTGTGTGTATTGGGAATTGTGATTTGTTCTTTTTTCATGGTATGTCCACCCAGAAATGTCGGGGTGGTTTTCTGATAGAGCAATTGCCCAGTCATTTTGAGATGAACAACAAAATTGTACTTGGATGACAGGTGCAACACCAACCATTTGGCGCGCCGGCCAATTTTATCGATTTTACGGCCAAATACGAAGCGTTTGAGTTCGCTGGATGAACCGGTAAATATTTTGCGTTCACGTACTTGGACGCCGCGAATCGTTTTACCAACGACATATTTTCGTAGGCCCCGCGCTAGGGTTTCGACCTCTGGTAATTCCGGCATGGACGCAGTATAGCATAGCGGTGTAGAATGGAGTGACTATGAACATAAAACAACTCTTCTACACGTTCGGTCTATTAACACTAGCCGTGCCAACCTGGGCTGGCACAAACTATGATTATGGGGATGCACCCGACGGAGCCACCGGTACGTTTCCGAGTAAGGAAGCTTCAAATGGAGCCAGAACGTTAACGACTGATGAAGTCTGGCTAGGCCAAAAAGTAAATACAGAAACTGATTCAAGACAAGTGGACCAAGATAAATTTGATGATGGCGTGGATTTGAAATTAAAATCCTGCAAAACCAGTAAAGCAGTGTTTTTGGTTCAGGTCGAGAATCCGGGTGAAATGTCTGGTACAGCGTATTTAAACTTGTTTGCCGATTGGGATAAAAGTGGCGAATGGTCCGGCTCTGATGATTGCGCTGCCGAATGGGCAGTGCGAAATTTTCCGGTGGATTTGAGTGCCCAGACCGAAGCCATTACGGCCTATGTTCCGGCCTTTATGGCCGGTGAGAATGTAAACGATATTTGGTTTCGAGCTATCGTCACTAAGGATCAACGTCTGTATGATGAAACTGGTGCAGGCAGCTTTACCAGTGGCGAAGTGGAAGATTACGGTCCAGCCGTACCGGGCAAGGGTGGAAAATATGGCGTGGTATGTGAACCGGATCTTTTGATCATTCCGCATGGTGATGACGGCAAGCTGACCATTGTCGAAAAGCCTGGTACGCAGGCCTTTTCTTCGATTGACTTTCCGAATTCTTCTGATCCAAACGGAGATGGTAAGTATCAAGATAAATCAAAAAAGGTCTCTATAGCTGGAGCGGATACAGTGACGATCAAATCAAAAAAGAAGCATCCTGCCACAGTGGAAAGCATATCCGTTGATGTTTCGGTACGCTATGCCGATGGTACGCGCCTCATTAAAACCTGCCCAGTGATTATCGTGCATGATTCACTCGTGGCTCATGAGCAAGACAGCCATGATTATACGCGTACGGAGTTTGACCCCAGTCGAGTCTATTTTACCGATGCTGGTACCGATACTACAGTCATGCGTGGAGTGATCAGTCCACGTGACACCCTGGACACGGAAATAATCTCGCTGCAGCTTAGTGGATTTGAGGTACCACTGACTGTGCAGTATCCTGAATTGCCAGACCCAGTGACGATTGATCTAGACATTAATGGCGCCGGCTGGCCGAATGATTGGAGTTGTGAAATTATTACCGAATCGTCTGGTAACCAAACCAAACAGTGTGTAGGAACCAATACGTTTATCACCAGTGAGAGTACCTTTGACATCTATTTTCATACGGGGGTGACCAATAAGCTGGATACAGTCGTCAATAGTTTGGAACCACTGGAGCAACTGCACATGCATTTATTAACGGCTGACGGAGACACATTAGCTGTCGACATGCCACTCAACTAATCTGACTATGCCAGCCAAACCAAAAACTGATAAGACGACTCGTAAAGTCAGTAGCAAGAAGTTTAAAGAGGTGAGTATTGTGCAATTTTTGAATGTGAAAAAAGTCGAACGGAAGACGGACTTGATGCGTCTCCTAACCCATGTGGTGCAGAATTACACCAGAGATAAATCCGTTCTGGTTCAGGCTAAAACTACCACCAATTCTATTGAGTATCGGGTATTGAACAAACACGTGGCTTTAGCCTTAGCCACCAAGGCTCAGGCTGCCTTCAAACAACATCATCCCACAGTAACAGTGACCACACCAAATGATGGCGCCTATTGCCGCATCGTCGTCGAATTTAATTGATCTCCGCTACGCCCTGTTGAACCCAGAACAACGGCGGGCGGTTGATCATGCCGACGGACCAATGTTAGTGCTGGCCGGTGCGGGTACCGGCAAAACCAAGATCATTGCCTTACGTATTGCTAAGTTATTGGTGACACATGATCTTGAACCACGCAACATTCTTTGTTTAACGTTCACTGAAAGTGGTGTACATGCTATGCGCGAGCGTTTGGTGCAATTGCTTGGTTCGGTGGGGTATCAAGTGCGCGTCTATACCTTTCATGGCTTTTGTAATGAAGTGATTACCGAGCATCCGGAGTTATTTGTTGAACAATCCGCCCTTGAACCCATCTCCGACCTTGATCGTATTACTACGCTGCAGGATTGTATCCAACAGCTGCCGGCCGATAGTCCGCTTAAACCGTTTGGCGCACCAGATTTCTACATTCCCGACGTTATTCGTGCTATCCAAACGCTTAAGCGAGAAAATGTCACAGTGGCAGGCTTACGAGCGTTGGCAGCTGATGATAAAAAGGTGCTGTCATTAGCAATGGTCTACGAGCGTTATCAATCAGAATTGCGTGAACAGCAAGTGTATGACTATGAAGATATGATCCTATTTGTTATTCGCGCGTTTACCGATCATCCCAATTTATTAGCTGATTATCAAGAGCAGTATTTACAGATGTTAGTGGATGAGTTTCAAGACACCAATGGTGCCCAAAATGACATTGTGCGGCTACTGGCTTCTGGCCAAACCAAGCCAAACCTCTTTGTGGTAGGAGACGATCGTCAATCCATCTATCGTTTTCAAGGGGCTGCCCTGGAAAATATCCTGGCCTTCCAGCAACACTACGCCGGTGAGCTTGAATTGGTGACACTGACCGGTAACTATCGCAGTCAGCAATCGATATTAGACGCAGCATCCGCCGTCATTGCTCAAAATAAACACAGTCTACGTGAAGATCCATTGATAGCGGCACGCGATTTGCCCACTGCACCTATTGAACTGGCCGAGCTTTCTTCGGTAAATACAGAATTGTTTTGGTTATCGAGCCACATTCAGCAGCTGATACAGTCTGGCACGGCACCGCAAGATATTGCCGTGTTGTGTCGTACCAACAGTGATGCCGACAGTGTGTTTGATCAACTCAGCCAAGCCGCCATTCCCGTGCACTTGTCCTCCGGGAGTAATGTACTGACCGATCCGCTCATTCAGCAATTGGTGCGTTTGCTGCGCTACGTTGGTTTGGGCGGACATGATGAAGCCTTATTTGGCATTATGCATTTTGTCTTTTTACAATTACCTGTGGTCACCATCGCGCAACTGGCACATGATCATAAAAATCTGTGGCTGGGATTACAATCAACCAATGACCTAGCCTTAGCCGCCTTTACCAAACAGTTGCTCCACTGGCGTCAAACGATGCATAATCAACTCTGCACCCAGTGGTTTACTAGCGTAGTGGCAGAGTCAGGCTGGTTAAGCTTTGTGTTGCACAGCGATCATGCTCTGGAACATCTCAACCGGTTATCTACGTTGTTTCATGCCATTCAACAGCTCACCCGGGCCCAACCGAATATCACTATTAAAGATATCATGGACTATCTCCAGTTATTGCACCAGCATAATCTGATGCTTGAGGAAGAGCCGTTACAAACTCAAGCCCAGGCAGTACAAGTGATGACGGCACATCGAGCCAAAGGGTTGGAATTTGCCCATGTGTATATGGTGCGCTGTCAGGATAAAAAATGGGGGAACGTGCCAGATCGATCTAAACTCAAATTACCGTTAGACATTATTCAGGCCGAGCCCGCTGAATTATTAGATATTAAAAATGAAGACGAACGACGGTTATGGTACGTGGCCATGACTCGAGCAAAAGCCCAGCTCTATCTTAGTTATGCCAAACAATCCGATACTGGCCGCGCTCTCATGCCCAGCCAGTTTATTGCTGAGATTCCGGAAGCGTTGCTCGTGCCAGCGCAAGGTATGACGGCCGTAGAAGCCGAGCCGATGGAGCGATTGAAGTTAGCTGGTACACCGCCACCCATAACATTTAATACGGGTGATATGCGGGGGTATGCCACCGGCATATTAACCGATTACGCGATGAGCGCCACCCATTTGAATGATTATTTAACCTGCCCACGTCTGTTTCTCTACCAAGATCTCCTACGGGTACCGCGGGCCACAACGCGGGCCGTTGGCTTTGGCATCGCCATTCATAATACGTTGAAACAAGCCAGTGAACAGCATTTGACCCTGACCCAGTTGTTAAAGGTGTTTAAAACAGATTTAGCCAGGCAGTTATTATCAAAACGCGATATGGCCGATGCTCTAGAGTTCGGTGAGCTGACGTTGCGCCAATACTATCCGGCGCATCGGCAGTTCTTGCAGCGTAATCAGTTTCCGGAAAAAGATTTTCGACCGTATCATGTGCGGATCAACGACGTACCCATTGTGGGGAAGATTGACGCTATTCATATCGTGGATGAACAGAAAAAAACGGTGCATGTGGTTGATTACAAAACCGGCAATCCGGATAACAAAGGTAGCGATTTAGCCAAAGGCGGAAATTATCATCGGCAGTTATTGTTTTATAAATTGCTGTGTGATCACGCCAGAGAGTTTGGCTATACAGCGGTATCCGGTGAAATCCATTTTATTCAGCCAAGCAAAAAGAAGAAAGACTTTGTGCAGCGCACGTACGAATTTACGGAAGAAGATGTCGCTCAAGTGATTGCCGAGGTGACGCAAGTGTATCAGCATATTCAGCAGTTAGATTTCTTGAACCCAGCACCGGAGGATTTATGTGGGGAATGTCAGTGGTGTCTCTTATTAAGTGTTGTTGAGTAAATAAAAACCACCCCGTAGAGGGGCGTTTTAGGATGATCTGGTACCCGGTACAATCTAGAACTACTCCTGGGCGATAAGCCGCTGGCTTCTTGCACAGTACGGACGTAGCTATTGCTCCTCCGAGTACACTGTGATTATATGCTATACTAGTTTTTTATGTCAAGCACAATCCTCATTACCGGTATCAGCAGCGGTATCGGAAAAACAACAGCCGACTATTTTAAACAATGCGGTTGGACTGTAATAGGTACGAGTAGAACAGCCAATGATCATTGTTATGCTCTTGATGTCACTAATCCGCAACAGTGCGAACAGGTGATAGCACGCATTGTACAAGAACATGGTCAGATTGATGTGTTGGTCAATAATGCCGGCTATGGGTTATTCGGTGCTTTTGAACAATGCAGCGTGGAAGACGTAAAAAAGCAATACGACGTGAATGTGTTTGGCACGATGAATATGTGTCGCGCAATCTTGCCGCATTTTCGTGAACGGCAGCAGGGGACAATTATCAACATTTCTTCCATGGGTGGAAAATTAACCGTACCCTATTACGGTGTGTATAACAGTACAAAGTTTGCAGTGGAGGGCTTTAGTGAAGGTTTGTGGCATGAGGTGTTGCCCTTTGGCATCAGAGTCAAGGTGATTGAACCTGGTGCAATCAATACTGGTTTTTACGATCGCTCCAAGCAGGAAGGCCAACACATGGACGTGGCTGCCAGCTATAAACAGATGTCTGATAAATTGTGGTCACAGTATGCCCAAGCCGGCACAAAGGGGGCTGATCCAGTAGTGGTAGCGCGCGCGATTTATCGCGCCGCCACGAGTCGTTCGAACCGGTTACGGT
>CAYZUI010000024.1:0-4311 GCA_964481945.1 uncultured Gammaproteobacteria bacterium | reverse complement strand
GGCATAAAAGATTTGCGGGATGAATCGGACCGTACCGGCATCCGCGTGGTAATTGAGTTAAAACGCGATGCCTATCCGAAAAAAGTGTTGAACCGCATTTACAAACTGACCCAGTTGCAAGAGACCTTTCATTTTAACATGGTGGCGTTGGTTGATGGGTTACAACCTCGCGTCCTGACGCTGAAGATGTTATTGGAAGAGTACATCAAGCACCGTGAAGTGGTCGTGACTCGGCGGACCAAGTTTGATCTAAGAAAAGCGGAAGAACGAGCTCATATTTTAGATGGCCTGGTAATCGCCTTAGAAAAAATTGACGCCATCATTAAAACCATTAAACAATCGAAAAATAAAGATGAAGCCAAGGTCAATTTAATGAAGAAGTTCCATTTTACCGAAGTACAAACTTTGGCGATTTTAGAAATGAAGCTGCAACAGTTGGCTAACTTGGAACGATTGCAAGTGGAAGAAGAACTAAAAGAGAAGAAAAAACTGATTAAAGAATTAAAAACAGTGTTATCGACCCGGAAAAATATTCAGACAGTTGTCAAACAAGAAATTGTGGATCTCAAAACTAAATTTGGTGATGAGCGCCGGACGGAAGTGATTGCTTCAGCCGTTGGTTCATTCAGCCAGGAAGATCTCATTCCGAAAGAAGCGGCCATTATTATGATTACCCGTGATGGGTATATTAAACGGCTGACTCCTGACACCTTCAAGCAACAGCATCGCGGCGGTAAGGGTATTATAGGTCTCACCGCTAAGGAAGAAGATAGCGTTGATCAACTGTTCTCTACCAATACGCACGCGGATATTTTGTTCTTCACTTCCCGCGGTCGCGTCTTTCAGTTGAAAGCCTACGAGGTGCCGGTGGCTTCACGGACCGCTAAAGGCCAGGCCGTGGTGAATTTCTTGCAATTAGGTCCTGAAGAAAAAGTGACGTCGGCTTTGAGTTGTGCCGATATGAAATCATCCGGTGGCAAATTCTTAGTGATGGTAACTAGTAACGGTACCATTAAGAAAACATCCCTAGATGCCTTTGAGAATGTGCGTCGCTCTGGTTTGATTGCCATCACCTTAAAAGGCAAAGATGCATTGGAATGGGTGAAACCATCCACCGGGACTGATAACATTATTTTGGCTACGGATAACGGGCAATCGATACGTTTTCAGGAACAAGCTGTCCGCGCGATGGGTCGCACGGCAGCTGGCGTCCGTGGCATCAAGTTGAAAACGAATGATTCGGTTGTCGGCATGGACATCATTAGCCAGACAGCCATTAAAAATGCCGAACTGTGTATAGTGATGCGGAATGGTTACGGCAAACGTACCGATTTGAAATCGTACAAAGTGCAAGGTCGTGGCGGCTCTGGCATCAAGACCGCTAAGATTACCGACAAAACCGGTAAGATTGTATTAGGATTTGTGGTGACTGAAGCGCAACGCGATAGCGACTTGTTGATTATCTCCAAACAAGGTCAAGTTATCCGCCTACCGTTAAAGAGTGTGCCGATTATTAGCCGCGATACGCAAGGCGTCCGCTTAATGCGCTTCAAGATTGAGAAAGACCAAGTCGCCAGCGTTACTCACCTTTAGTCTTAAACGCTTTCCAGTCCGTATAGGCCGAACACCCAGTGGCGTTACAGGCTGCAACGCGGTATTGGTAGCGCGTTTCTGCCAATAGTTTCTTTAACGCTTTATTCGTTTTGGTCACTTTCTTGTAGGTGGTCCACTTGGCGGATTTTTTCACACCATGTTTCCGCAACTGTACTTTATACTTGGTAACTTCACCAGTACTGGGCGCTTTCCAGGTGAGTTTAGCTGTGCTCTCGGTGATTTTCTTTACTTTCAAATTTTTTGCTTTGCCCGGTGCTGCGGCTTTTACTCCAGCTAAGGTAAAGGTGGAAAAATGATCCGTGGTGACTGTGACGGTATTGTTCTCTTTATCTACCGTATATCCTTGATCGGTCACAGATAACGCTCCATCGCTATAGGTATACCCGCCCGCTAGATCCGCTTCCGTGAGACCATACTTGGCCAACATGTCTGCCGTGTAATTGAATTTAATAGTGATATCACCGCTGAATGAACCGGTAATTTCACGATTATTGCTATCGCGCGCCGTTAACTCAATGGCTGGTCCCGCTGCGACGTCGTCTTCACTAGCCACATCTGTTGCCATGCTAGCCGTCACCGTGACATTACCAGAGTTATCTAAAGCATTGGCTGGCACAACGACCTCTGTGCCATCGGGTAATACGAAGGTACTGTCGCTGGTGGCGCTAAATTGGGAAACCTGATCGGTGAAATTGTCATCCGCCGAACCAACCGGAGCTTGCACCGTTTCCGTATCACCCTTTTTCATCACCACCATCACATCAGAGGACGATACTTTTACTTTGTCATCTGCGACTACGCGACAACCATACGACCACTCTCCAGCCAATACCGGCAGATTAGCCTTACCGGTATCCGTATTAATATCGGCTGTCACATAGACGCCGGCGGCGTTATAGGCATAACAACTCCCGGAATCTACATCGAGCGCAGTAATGCCAGTGGTTGAAGCCGCCGCCGGAGCCACGTTCAACGTGGCTGTACTATCTTGTAATTGCAAATCATGGTCAACATCCGCCCCATTAGATACCTCGACCGATTCATCACCACTGGGCAAATCTGACCCATTGTCTACCGCACCATTCAAGACGCAGTCGCCGTTGACCGTATCCAGAGCATACTCGCCGGATGTCCCGGTTGTTGTAGAAAATTCAAAGGTCTTTCCGGCTTTGGTTGTACAGGTGGCTTTGACCACAGCGTCCGCCACGGCCACATCAGCCGCATCAGTGACTGTGCCGCTCACCGTAGCCGGTGTTTCATAGACAGTGATCGTGACCGTCTCGTTACCACCTTCCGCTAACGTCACTTGGACTGGATTATTAAAATCTGTCGTATAACTATCGCCCATTACATACACCCGTAACGTATAGGTATGACCGCCCACAGCGCCAATTTCAACCGCACCACCACGACTATAACCATTAAGGGTATTGCCATCCGGTGATTCGCCAAACACACCATAAAACACATTGGTTAAGGCATTACCGTCTTGATCTTCCACGTTCACGGTCAATGTGGCATCAATCGTTGTCAGCGGTAATTGTCCCGCTTCGGTTTCCGCACCAGCCATCGTAAAGGTTGTTGGCGTTGAAACATAGCCAGTGACATTGGCCGTACATTGGAAATCACCATCTGGCAAAGTGAAAGATACCTCACCGCTGTCCATGAAGCCAAAATATTGATAAGCTGGCTCAAAGGTGGCCGCCGGATCTTTACAAAAGACGTAACCTGATTTAGCGACAGTCGTACCGGCCCCGTCTACGGCAGTTAAGTTTAAGGTGTTATCCGCATCAGCCATCGTCGCGGCCACGGTTACCGTTTCACCTTCAGTCACCACAACATTTTTGACCGCCGTATTGGCATAACCATCACTTTCAAATTTCACTGTATAGATACCAGGCAGCACCCCAAAACTGCTATTTTGAGAAAACCGCATCATATCGGCGTTGTAGGTGAGCGTTCGTAAACTGCTAATGGCATTCCCGGCACTATCGGTAGCTGACGGCTGAATAAATGAAGTGTATTCTTGCAACTGCACGTTCACGGCGTTCGTATTGCCATCAGCACTAATGCCGGTTTCTGAAACGGTAAAGGTTGTTTCTGGAACATAATAATCCGTTTCTTCCATGCCACCAATATAACCATTGAGAACATAGGATCCGTAAAATACACCCTGTAGCATCTGACCACTACTATTCGTTGTTCCATTAAACTCTCGGCCCGCACTATCTGTCAGATAAATGGAGACACTTTCCGCGGCTGATCCATCTGGATTGGTAACAGTCGCTAGTACATTCGTGTCCAACGGGCTAGCGGAGAGTGCAACGGCTGCAGTTTTAGCTTCATCCGTTGAAGCAAAAGTAAATTGTTGCTGCGCTGCCCAATAATCACTACTGGATAACCATACCCCACAGTTACCATTGGCTAAATTGGAAATGGTCGCCACACCACTGCTATCCGTAACACCAGATTGGTAGGACATTCCACAGTAGGCAAACACATTTTGGCTAGCTAACGCTGTGCCGCTTTCATCCGTTAAGGTGATTGTGACGGCATTGTCTCCCGTGACTGAACCGCCGTCACCACCAAAATCGCCACCTTCGTCGCCACCGCCAAAATCACCATCACCCTCATCACCACCCGCCCCCGCGGAAGATTATGAAGAGAGTGGCCTGTCATTCATCAGGCGAGCCCCCA
>CAYZUI010000023.1:0-9747 GCA_964481945.1 uncultured Gammaproteobacteria bacterium | reverse complement strand
TGAATGTCTACGAAACGCATCATCACCTCATTCGCCAGTTGGTACACGTTGATCTCTACCGTTTACACGGCGTCGCCGAAACCACCGAGCTAGACATTCCGCTGTGGTTATCACGCCTGGATGCGCTCGTCGTGATCGAGTGGCCGGAACGGGCTCCTGAACTATGGGGCAATCCATTGGGCTCCATCAGTTTTCGTCTAGGTGAAACGATGAGTCACCGTGTTTTAGAAGTAACCGGTCAAATTGCTGCTGTGTTTGGCGCCACCGAGTGAACGGCGTTGTCTACTACCGTCATTTGTTCCGCATCAACTGCCACCACCTGGCTTGGGCTAATATGTAACGTACTTACATTTCTACCAACTAAACGAGTGACCAACGGTGCCGCGCTTACCAAGTATGTCACCATGATGTGTTGGTCGATATCAAGCTCGAAGCCAATCACTTTACCGATTGGGTGACCGGATACCGTGACTACCGGGAGACCAGTCAGTTGTTGATCACTTAGCCGCATCTTTTTTCCAGCCTAATCGTATCCGGAAAAAGTACAGTTGTTGACCCAGGCTAAATAACGTCGATACCAACCAGTAGAGCGTAACGCCCGCGGGAAACTGATATCCAAAGACCACCGTTAAAATAGGCATGAGGTACATCATTTGTTTATTCACCGAGGCGGCCAAATCTTCATCTTTGCTGCCGGCCGTTTTCACGACCGCTCGTTTAGCCTGCAGGGTTTTAGCTTGAAAAAAGGCAGCGGCGCCAGATAACACTGCAAAGATAACATTGTGCGTTTTGGCTAAGTCTACTATACCAAACAGCGTTGTATTGATCGCCTGACTGGCATAGACATCTTGGAGATACCCATACAGATGGGTAATCTGGTCCGCTTGCAACAGGCCGGTGGCTGGATCAACTTGTAAACCATGAAAGAAGGCTCGATACAGGGCAATTAAGATGGGCAGTTGAATTAACAACGGTAGACAAGACGAAAACGGGTTGACCTTATTTTCCTTGTAAAACGTCATAAGCTGTTTGCCGAGCTCTTCTTTATTATCCTTGTACTTTTCCCGAATCTCGTTAATCTTGGGTTGGGTTTCCTGTAGTTTCTTTTGCGATTTCAGCGCGGATAGAGAAGGCCAAAACAGGATAATTTTGATGGCCAGCGTCAATAAAATAATGGCCACGCCCATGTCATGAAAAGGCAGGACATCATACAACCAAATCATGCCATTAAAAATGGGGTCGTAGAGAACTGTATTGTAAATTTGGCTGATCATTGAGTGGGGTGAGACTGTTTAGTTGAGGGCTTGTCTGGAACCGGGTCGTGTCCGCCGGCGGCAAAGGGCGTACAGCGGAGGATTCGTTTACTGCCTAAATAGGCGCCCCTGATTATGCCATACCGTTCGATGGCTGTATAGGTATAGTCCGAGCAAGTGGGGTAATAGCGACAACCATGGAAAGTGAGCCCGGCAAACCAGCCGTGGTCCGGTGATAACGTTTTCTGGTAAAGCCGAATCAGCCATAAGGCCGCATAGCGTGCGTGGTATTTCATAGCTGTAGAACTTGTTCCAGCTGTTGACTGGTGGCGTCTTTGGCTTTGGGTTGAGCAACAACAACGACATCGTACCCCGAGCGGCTGCTCAACTTTTTCCGCACAATCGGCCGGAGCCGGCGCTTAATTCGGTTGCGCTCTACCGCTTTTTTACTCACTCTCTTCGAAACTACTACCGTAAACTGGTTAGTGGGACGATTAGTCCGCCGTACGAATAGACGAAACAGGGGATGATATGTTTTCACCCCCCGACGATAGACCGCTTGAATGTCTTTGCTCTTCATTATTGAGCCACCCGTTTGCGTCCTTTCTGTCTGCGGTTGCGTAATACCCGACGACCTCCTGGGGTACGCGAGCGTTTTCGAAAACCATGCTCTTTTAAGCGCGTTCGTTTTTTTGGTTGGTAGGTTCGTTTCGGCATGCACAAACTATACACAGCTTCTCCACACGTTGTCAACAGTGCCCTTCCAGATGTTGTGTGCTAGTATACTCACCTATGGATTCAAAACAACTGTGGGACGCCTGTCTTGGTGAGCTCGAACTGACATTAACCAAAGCAAACTTTACCACTTGGTTTAAGCATACCTTTATTTTGGAATGCAAAGACGGCGGCGTCACCGTTGGTGTGCCTAATGCCTTCACCAAGACTTGGATGGAGAACAAGTACCACCAAAAAATCTTCAAATCACTCCAGCAGATTACTGAGGGCCAAGTAAAACGAGTGGATTTTAAGGTGGCTCCTTTCAGCAAGCGGGAAATTGTCTCTGTGCCGGACCCGACGACACCATCGGCAGAAAAAGTCGAGCCTACCCCTCCGCCCCCATCGCCTAAGCCAGTGACTGCCACTATAATACGGGCAAAACCAGTTGTTGTCCCAAAACCGCCAGTTACTCCTGTTTTAAATCCTCGGCACACCTTTGATACTTTTGTGGTCGGTAAAAAGACCGAGTTGGCCTATGCGGCTTGTCGAGCGGTTAGTGAAAGCCCAGCGACAATTTATAACCCGTTATTCATCTATGGTGGCGTGGGTTTAGGTAAAACCCACTTGATGCAAGCGGTGGGCAACGCTATTTTACAAAAGTTTGCCGATAAGAACATTCTGTACGCGCCCTGTGAAACTTTTACGAATGAATACATCAAATCTGTCACCATCGGTCAGGCTGATACGTTTAAAAACAAATATCGTTCGGTTGATGTCTTGTTGGTCGATGATATTCAATTTTTGGCCGGAAAAGAAGGGACGCAGGAAGCCTTTTTTCACACCTTCAATTTTCTGCACCAAAGCAATAAGCAAATTGTCATTAGTTCCGACCGGCCACCGAAAGCCATTCCTACCTTGGAAGACCGCCTGGTGTCTCGTTTTGAATGGGGTATGATTGTGGACGTCGGCGCCCCTGATTTAGAGACCCGCATTGCCATCTTAAACACCAAATGTAAAGAAAAAAATATCCACTTAGAAGACACCATCATCCAATACATCGCCACAGCTGTCCAAAACAACATTCGCGAGCTCGAGGGCGCTCTGAACCGTGTGGTAGCGGCCACCCAACTGACGAATACTCGGCCGACCGTAGACAGCGTGAAAGGGCTGTTATCCTCAATTGTGCAGCTACCAAAACGTGGTGCTATTACCGCCAAACAGGTGTTGGTGGCCGTGGCCGAGTACTACAACATTACAGTGGAAGCGCTCACTGGCGAGTCGCGTAAAAAAGAACTCGTGATGTCGCGTCAGGTTGCGATGTACATTATGCGTGAAGAAATGTCCGCTTCTTACCCCACAATTGGCCAAGAATTGGGCGGCCGAGACCACACTACCGCTATGCATGCCTTTAACAAAATCCACCAAGACCTTATGACCAACGACAAGCTCGTCCAAGATGTGACGTTAATCAAGCAAAAAATATATTTATAATGTGCGTAACCGTGTGTAGAACTCTGTGCAGATGTTGTGTGAAAGGTATGTAATAAAAGTGAATAAACAAATACAAAAAAATAATTTCATTTTTATACACCTTTAGTCTACAGCCCTATTCACAAATAACCCACACCAACCCTTTCATATTATGCCATCTGCCATTAGCCATCAGCTACTTATCCACTCTTCCACAGCCCTTATTACTATTATTAATTACTTAGTACATTAAGAATATGAAATTCTCTTGCACTCAAGAAAACCTTAAGCACGGACTTTTGACGGTAAGTCGAGTGGCGAGCAAAAATACCAATCTCCCCATTTTACAAAACGTGCTCTTAAAGGCCGGTGATGGCGTTATCCTGCTTGCAGCCACAAATCTAGAAATCGGCGTTCAGGTTAAAGTGCGAGGGAAGGTGGATAAACCAGGATCCTTTACCTTGCCGGCGCAACTATTTACAAACTACGTTGCGTTGTTGTCCACCGAGCGGGTGGATTGTTCTTTGGTTGGAAAGGAAGTTCATCTGTCAGCCAATGGGCAAACCACCACCATGAAAGGGGAGGAGGCCACTGACTTCCCTATCCTGCCAGAAGTAGAACAAGCCAATAGTTATCGTATTGCCAAAGCGGATTTTGAACTAGCCCTACAACAAACGAGCATTGCTGCAGCAGTGGATGAAAGCCGTCCAGAAATTGCCGGTGTCTGTTTGAAAATTAAAGAAACCCAACTTACCCTAGCAGCCACGGACAGCTACCGCTTGGCCGAACGCACGGTGACGCTGTTGGAAGGAAGCGGAGATCAAACGGTCATTGTTCCACAACGCTCCGCCCAAGAGTTACTGCGTCTGCTCCAGAGTGTCGCGGCCGATGAAATAACTTTCTACGTCAGCGAGAATCAGTTTGCCTGTCGCTTTGCCGACGTCGACTTCATCTCGCGGCTGGTTGAGGGGAAATTTCCAGACTACGAGCAAATTATTCCTAAGACAGGACAGACCACCGCCCAAGTTGCCAAGGAAGACTTCACGAAGGCCATAAAGGGAGCGGCGTTATTTAGTAAGACAGGGGTGAATGATATCAGTCTCACCTTCTCTGGGTTAAGCCATACCGTGCAAATTCAAGCGGCTAATGTTCAGCTCGGCCAAAACACCACCACACAATCTGCTAAAGTGGAAGGCGAAGAAGTGACTATTACATTTAACTATCGTTACGTGTTGGATGGCCTGCAGCACATTGCCGGAACAGAAGTAAAATGCCTACTGAACGGAAGTATGAGCCCGGCGCTATTTCAGTCGGTCACAGACGACCAGTTTTTATACATCGTTATGCCAATTAAACAGTAGCGACACAAAGCATGCAACCGTTGCGGCAAGGGGATATTTTGAAGCGGTTGCGGCACGCGGGAATTGCCGGACCGGTTCAGGCAAGCTTGGTGTTGGACGCTTTTCGCCTATATGTGCGGAGTGAGTTTCCGGAAGTAACGGCAGACGAGTGTGAGCCGTTGTTTGTCCGCGGTACGGTGCTAGTCGTTCGTTCGACCAACCCGGCACTGATGCAACGGCTGCGCGATCAAGAGGCGGACATTACCGACTATATTAACCGGGCCTGCGGCGGCCAAGTCGAGCGTCTACAGTTCCGCGCGAACTAGTCCTCGGTATTTTTATTTGACTTATTCGCGTTAGAGTTCTTATTGGAGTTTGCGTTCGTATTAGCGTTATCGTTTGAGTTGGTTGAGCTAGCGCTGTAACCAAAAGACACAGAAGCTTCGGCTACGTTATCGCGATCGTTGGTTACGCGTACGGTCAGAGTATGGCTGCCGGTGGTAAGGGTGGTTGGACTATACGTGCTGGTAAAGGGTTCGCTGGTTTTGACGTCAATGATTGTGCTGTCGATGATGTACTCGACTTTTTTGACGCTGCGATTTGTCCCGGGGTGAATGCGAGCGGAAATGGAAAATGTTTTATTAGTAAGTTTTGCACCAGAGGCAGGAGCCGTAATGGTCAAAGATGGCGTTTGGTCGGGTGAGCGTAAGTTGCAATCTTCGAATTCGGTTTTTTCTGTGAGGTACTCCGGCTGACCTTCGGCCCAAGTTTGAATAGCCTTTTCCCACGCTGTATACATTGGATCATCTGCCGGGTTGTCTGGCGGCGAACCAAGCGGATCGGTCCTCCGTAAGTAATGTAAAATGGTGTGAACTTCTTTAAACTCCTTCGTTTCTTTGTAGGCTACCGGGTAAGCCGCCACACACTCGTCCGGGATAATATGTTTCGTGCCTTTGTCAACAATCTTCTCAACCTTTTCCCCGATTTCACCACGGAGGACGGGTTTGTTGGCCTGAACTGTGGGCGGTGCATTAAACTTCTCATCGGGCGTGCCCTCTAGCACCCGGCTCATGTACGCGTTGGCTATCGGAGCGGCCACAATCACACCGTCAGCCAAGTAGTCCATGGCGGTGTTGTCATTGTTGCCCACCCAGACACCAGTAGCGAATGACGGAGTATACATTTCTGTCCAAGCGTCATGGAATTCTTGGGAGGTACCAGTTTTTGCAGCAATGGTTCGACCGGAAAGGTTGAGAGCACCGAAACCAGAGCGAGCGGATTGATCGGATAAAACATTATTTAGTAACTGGATGGCAGTTTTATCAACTGCTTGTGCCACGGCGTCGCTCCACTCGTAGAGCAGGTTACCTTGGCGATCTTTCACTTTTAAGATACTGGCGGTGGGGGGGCGCTCACCTTCCCGAGCAAAGGTAGCAAACGCGGAGGTGTGGTCAAGCAGCCGCACTTCTCCGGCGCCTAACGCCAACGACAAGCCGTATAGGTCACGATTAGATAGGGTGGTGTAGCCTAAACTATCGGCGGTATCGAGCACCTTGTCTTTGCCAACCAGATAGAGTGTTTTTACGGCCGGTATATTGAGTGATTGGCCCAGGGCGCGACGCATGGTAATTGGACCAGAGCTACCTAGGCTGAAATTACGGGGATGGTAGTTGCCAGAGTCCGTGGGAAAGTCTGTCTCAACATCAAACAGTATGGTGTTGGGATTATACCCATTCGCAAACGCTGTACTGTAGACGATTGGCTTAAACGACGACCCCGGCTGCCGAGGACTGGTCACTACATTCACTTGCCCGTCATAGTCGGCAGCGTAGTAGTCTTTGGAGCCGACCATGGCTAAAATCTGTCCGGTATGTGCATCGAGTGATACCAGAGCCGCATTACTGCCGCCGTACTGTTCAACTTTCGTCATGCCGTCCGCGATCACTTCCTCGGCAATGTGTTGTTTATCGTAATCAAGCGTGGTAGTCACGCGCAGCCCTTGGTTGATAAAGTTGCTACCAAAATCATCTTCCAATTGCGAGACGACGTAATCCACGAAATGCGGCGCATCTTTTTTGGCAATAGTGCGCTTTAATTCGATTGGTTCCAACTTAGCCGCCGCCGCTTGTTCTGCCGTAATGTATCCTTCTTCGGCCATGCGACCCAAGGTGTAATCTTTTCGAGTGAACAGGGCTTCCTGGTCTTGAGTAACTCGATTCGGTTTTTGTGGAATAGCGGCCAATAAGGCAGCTTCGGCTAACGTCAGGTCTTTGGGAGATTTGTCAAAATAGCTTTGCGAGGCAGCCGCCACGCCCAGGTTAATGCCACCATACCCGGCTTCATTCAAGTAAAACTCCAAAATCTGATCCTTACTATATTTCCGTTCCAGCTCAACCGATAAGATAACCTCTTTAATCTTGCGTGAGTAGGTGCGCTCTTGACCCACAATCGCTAGCTTGACGAACTGTTGGGTAATGGTGGAGCCCCCGACTTGCCGATCGGTGGCTACGTTAATACCAGCCGAGCGTAGTAAGGCAATTGGATCAAACCCACGATGGTTGTAGAAGTTCTTGTCTTCCAGTGCCACGGTGGCCTGAATCATGTACGGAGAGATATCGTCAATTTTGGTGTAGGTGCGGCGAACGTCTTTACCGGTTTCGTATAGCAAGTGTTCGCCGGTGCGATCGTAAATTTTCGTGCTCTCGGCAATGACGCGGTTTTCCAGTTGGTCTGGGCTCGGTAAATCTTTCGCAAACCAGGCGAACATGGCTATGCCAACAAACACGCTCAAACCAAGCCCAATTCCTCCAACCAGCAAAAGGCGTTTACCCCAGCGCTGCCAGCGTGGCTGGCGTTTTTTCTTATCCGCCTTCACCTCGCTCTTGCTGAGCGGCTTTAAATTTGTGCTCGATTTTTTATTAGTGACTACTGACTTTGGTCTTGGCTCAAGCCGGTGGTGTGGCATAAATCATCGCGTAGCATATCATTTTTGCGTCGTCTTGTCCAACCTAATACAGTATGGTACGGTAAGGCTCATGAATGACCGGGAGACCATTTTAAAACGTGGCGTGGATACAATTTACCCGTCAGCGGAAGCCCTTGCTGCAGTCATGCAACAGAAAAAGATTACACTGTATTTAGGCGTGGATCCAACTGGAGCAAAACTACACATTGGCCACACCGTAGCCTTACGAAAACTGGCGCAATTTCAACAGGCCGGCCATAAGGTGATTCTCTTAATCGGCGATTTTACTGGCCGAATTGGCGACCCATCAGGGAAAGATAAAACACGCCTGCCACTAACGCCAGAACAAGTGGCCGACAACGCCCAAACCTACAAAGACCAAGCCGCTAAAATTTTAGATTTCAATCATCCCACTAACCCAGTAGAGCTTCGCTACAACAGCGCCTGGTTGGCCAAGTTGACGTTTGCTGATGTGATTAAACTAGCCTCCCATTTTACGGTGCAACAAATGTTGGAACGCGACATGTTTGAGCGCCGCCTGAAGGAGAACAAACCAATTTCCATGCATGAGTTTTTGTATCCATTGATGCAAGGCTATGATTCTGTGGCCATGGATGTAGACTTGGAAGTGGGCGGCACCGATCAAACCTTCAATATGCTAGCCGGACGGACATTGCAGAAAGAGATTAACCACCACGAGAAATTTGTGTTGACGGTTCCTTTATTGGCTGATGCCGATGGTGTAAAAATTGGTAAGACCGAAGGTAACGTCATCGCCATTACGGCGGAACCGGCCGACTTATACGGAAAAGTAATGGCGCTCGGTGACGGCGTTGTCCGGCAGTGCTTTGAACTATGTACGGATGTGTCTATGGCGGATGTGGATCAGAAAATAGCAGCCGCCAAAAATCCGAAAGAAACCAAAATGTGGTTAGCACGAGAAATGGTCGCACTCTACCACGATGCCACCGCCGCTCAACAAGCCGAAGCCGAGTTTGAAAAAGTATTTTCTGAACACGGTAAGCCAACCGTTATGCCACAACAACCCGTACCGGCTACTACCGAACCGCTCGAGGTTCTTACTGTGCTTGGGCTAGCCACCAACAAATCAGCCGCTAAACGTTTGTTTGAACAGGGTGGAGTGAAGCTGAATGATGTGAAACTAACGGATTGGAAAGCACCATTACAGTTAAAATCTGGAGATATCATCCAAGTCGGCAAGCGGAATTTTGTAGAACTGTACTAAGCGTAGTTAGAATTCCGTTGATCATCCCAAGGAAACAATAAGGCTTTTTTGGTTCTAACTTTCTCTTCTAATTAAACCAGCTTCAATAATTTTCTGCAGGGGCTCATTATTTTGAGATGCACCAGCAATACAAGCTGCTAAATACTTTTCTCGGTCATTATAATTAATTGGTTGGAAGCCTAAGGTATGTACTAATACATCCAGAAATAACCTAATCGTTCTGCCATTACCATCACGGAATGGGTGCACAACATTAAATTCATTATGAACGATGGCCAACTTCTGAGCTAGTTTAGTATTATTGTCCGTTTATGTAGGTAGGTTATTTTGAATAATACGGTTTAATTCTTCTACACTATTAGAAAGATACTGCACTGGTGCAAATAACATCTCTCCTTTCGAAATATCTACTGTGCGCACAGTACCAGCCCAATCGTAAAGAGTTTCAAAAAAGTATTTATGTACCTCAAATAATAACTCACAACCAAAAACAAACGTCCGAGCTTGAGCTAAATCAAAAAAATGCTTGTAAGCATCTGTTTGCAAAATAGTTTCTGCATCATCAAGATCTTTTTGAGTTGTGTAACCAAGCTTGTTTCTCAAAACACCCTGGTCTATGCCAGCCTGCCTGTCACCAACGTCATAACGCGAAAGCGCGACCATGTTTTTGCAATTCAACAATGACCTTCAAATTGGCTTGGGCACTTTGCAAACTTAAGCCTTCAATTTGAGCAGAGCGTTCGACTGCTTTTAGAA
>CAYZUI010000022.1:0-5075 GCA_964481945.1 uncultured Gammaproteobacteria bacterium | reverse complement strand
CGCGGTCCATCGACCCAGGCAAACCGATTACCATGCACCTGTTCAGCAATGACATCATAGTGTTGCTCACGTTCATTCTGACGCGTGGAGACACCGTGTTCAAGCTTTGGAAACTGCCGCAGCAGTTGAAACTGTAGCATACACGTTTAAAGTTTCTTTGGCACACTTATCCCAACTAAATTTTTTCGCTTGCGCTTTCCCCTGCTTACTGTACTTGGCTCTGGTTTTGGGTTGTAACATTTTTTCCATGGCTTGCTGCAAAGCTAGCGAGGATTGTGGATTGATTAAGATAGCGGCTTTGCCCGTGACTTCTGGCAGTGATGCCACATTGGAAGTAATCACTGGCGTGCCGGAGGCCATAGCTTCGACCACTGGCAACCCAAAGCCCTCGTACAATGACGGAAACACAAAGGCTACGGCGCCGTGCAGCAACGCCTGCTTATCTTTTTCGGAGAGATAGCCCACATAGCGAATGCTGCCGGCTTGTACCGCTTGAATGGCTTGGTAGTTTTCCATAAATTGATAGCCTTTCGCCCCAGCCAAGACCAGTTGGACATCACAGTATTTTTTTGGTTTACGCCGGACGAGGGCATCAAAGGCGGCAATCAGACCGGCGATATTTTTACGTGGTTCCAATGTCCCCACATAGAAAAAATATTTCTCCTTGAGTTTCAACCGCTTCCGTAGGGCATGCATGGCTAACTTGCTCGGTGTTTTGTTGGCTTCATACCCTTCATGAATCACCACCACATTTTTTTTCGGGATATGAAATTGTTTTTGAATATCAGCGGCGGTAGATTGCGATACGGCAATTACCCGTTGGGCTTTTTGTAAGCTGCGCGGTACCAGTATTTTGATGGAAAAATCTTGCTTGGGCGGGAACCACTCGGGATGCCGATAAATGGCTAGATCATGCACTGTCACCACGGCTGGCTTATGATATTGCAATGGAATGACATTAGCCGGTGAATGAAACAGATCTAACTTGGCTTGATTGAGAATCCGGCTAACGTAGACATGTGAGTAGGCAATCGGCAGATATTTTTTATATTCGGAATAGGGAAAGCGGATAATCTCCACATTTTTCCGTTTGAATTCTTGCACCGAAGTCGAGCGATGATCAAAAAATAGCACATACTGATTCTTCTTATCGAGTTTCAACAAATGCTTCACCAAATAATAGGTGTAATGCCCGACCCCGGCTTTCTCACCCAGGCTGGGATTTAAGATAGTACGACAGTCGATACCGATTCTCATAGTTACATCTTTTCTGGTGCAGTAATTCCCATTAATTTCAGAGTATTCCGCAATACGATTTGGGTGGCCAGTGCCAGTTGATAACGTGATAACTGAACCGTGCCATCTGTTTCAATCACCCGATTAACCGTATAGAATTTATGAAAGGCTCGCGCCACTTCCAAGGCATATTGCGGTAACTTGTGCACATGATAATCGGTACTGATATCAACCACTAACTCGGGCAATTGAAACAACAATTTGGCCAAGCTTTCTTCGGCGGCACTGGATAACTGAATAGGCCCGGGGGCTTGGGCACCGGCTTTCTTCAATAAACTACAGATCCGCGCATAGGCATACTGCACATAGAATACCGGATTATTTTCACCGCGTTCTCGTGCCAAATTTAAATCAAAATCCATGTGCGTGTTGACATCGTACATCAGGAAAAACCACCGCGCCACATCTAAGCCGACTTCTTCCACTAACTCGGCTAACGTCACAAATGTGCCCTGCCGTTTAGACATGCGCATCTCTTTTCCATTAAACATCAGCCGCACCAGTTGCACAAAAATAATATCCAGTTTACCAGCGTGGCCCAAGGCCGCCAAGGCGGCCTGCATACGGCCTTCATACCCATGATGATCAGCCCCTAAATACCAAATCCAGTGATCAATCTTACGGACTGCAAATTTATCAATGAGATAAAGAATGTCGGAAAAAAAGTAGGTTGTCTGACCATTCGATTTAATGATGACGCGATCTTTATCATCACCAAACTTGGTGGAGGCAAAAAACGTCGCCCCGTCTTGCTGATAAATAAGCTGACGCTCGGTTAAAAATTGTTTGGCCTCGGCTACTTTTTTATCGTCGTACAAACTGCGTTCTGACATCCAGACATCGTAATGGATATGCAATGTCTGTTCGACAAAATCCTGAATCTGCTTGACCATTTCCTGTAAAGCCCACTCTTTCACTTCCGCACGCATTTCGACCATTGAGCCTTTGGGTTGTATTCGGCCGGCTAGCTCTTTAATATAATCGCCTTTATACAGTTCATCTGGATAATCCACTTTCACACCTTGTAGTTGCATATAACGCCGCAAGACCGATTCCGCCAGCGTATCCAATTGATTGCCATGGTCATTGATAATGTACTCCGCAATGACGTTGTACCCACTCGCCCGCAGCACTCGCACCAAGGCGTCACCGGTAAAACCGGCTCGGCCGTTGCCTAAATGAATGGGACCGGTGGGATTAGCCGACAAAAATTCAACCATGACTTTTTTTCCGTTGCCAGCAGTGTTCTCGCCAAAGCGTTCACCCTGTTCCAAGACTAAACGCACCCCACCGGCTAAAAATTTGTCATTCACGAAAAAATTCAGAAAGCCCGGCGCAACCACTTCAATTCGCTCAATCCCCTCCCGATCAATGGCGTCGGCTAACTCTTGGCCGATATCGAGCGGGTTACGCTTGAGCACTTTGGCCAACTTCATCGCCACGTTGGTGGCGTAGTCACCCTGGCTGGCATGGTCAGGATAGGAAATTTCCAGCGCTGGTAACTGAACACCGGGCCAGATTTGACTCGCCGTCTGTTGAATTTTATCGACGATGATCGACTTCATGGTGACAGCTAGTATAAAGGAAAACCTCACAGACGTGAAGTATCGCTCTAACCCCACATTTTATATGTGTGGGTTAGAGAGAAGAGATCTCATTGTACTTCTCGCTGGGATGTAACCCACACGTTGAAAACGTGGGGTTACAAAACACAGGTTACTCGATATGCCTATCATAGTTGTTTTGGATATATAAAACGGTATTTTCGAACTGTGTAACTGTTTTTACTACTTTGGTATGGTAACCTCTTGCCCAAAGACGTCTATGTCCATCAATCTTGTAATCGGGATATGATTCATAGAAATAATATGTAGAACGTCCTTTAATGTATTTGACCAAATCTGGAATAGATTGGTGATACTGCTTATAGATCAACAGATGAATATGATCTGACAGTAAATTATAAATTAACACATCTATATCACGCTCGATCAGTGTTTCCTCAATAATCTCAAGCACCGCCCCTTTTACTGGCTCGGCCTTAAATAAGGGTAACCGATGGTACGTAGGAAAGACCAGATGATAGTAAACTGCCTGATCAAGTAATCGTTGTGTAATACTCTGTTTCATCCTTTCCACCTTTGCCCTACCGAGTAGAATAAATCAAGTGCCACACTAACCCCACGTTTTCAACGTGTGGGTTAGTGGAGAGATAACTATTAACCCTTATCCTGATCCACGCTGGGATGCAACCCATCCGCCTAAGGTGAAAGGTTATAAAATATGCTAAAATGAATTAGTGCCTACCCTCGCCGTTACGAAACATTTACGGTCCGACTTCACGGTTCTAGAAGACGTTGAAGCGGGTTTGGTATTGACGGGTGCGGAAGTGAAAGCCTGCAAGCTAGGTCACGTAAAACTACAAGGAGCTTATGTCTCCTACGAAAACGGTACGTTTTGGCTAAAAAAAGCCCACATTGGCCCATACCAATTAATCAACCAACCCGGTTATGATCCAACCCGGGCTCGCCAAGTGCTGTTGAAAAAGAAGGAAGTGGATCACCTGCGTGGCCGGCTGGACGAGGCCGGCTTGACAATACTGCCAGAAAATATGTATACTACGAGGCGCCTTGTGAAATTAAAGCTGGTTCTGGCCCGAGGCAAAAAGAAATACGACAAGCGTGCCGACATTAAAAAACGCGATGTCAATCGACAAATTGCCCGAGCTCTTCGACAAAAGATATAGGCTTTCACTCCTTCTCTCTCTACCACCTGCCACTATTTAGAGAGCGAACGCGGGGATGCCTATATTCGATACTGTGCACCAATGCCATGTTAGCTAGTAACGCCGGATGTCGTTTGACACATCCATCGTACTAAGTGCAAACTTCGTACAAACGGTAAAGGCTAAGATCGCTGCGTTTACGAACGCTTTGACACCAGCCTTTGCTCCTGTTGTTGCTTAAACCCAACAACCATCCGCCAACCCGATACCTGATAGGGTTGATCCGGGTGCTATCTATCAGGCTATAGCCGTACGTGCTTATCCGTACTGACCGTACTCATTGATGAGCTCGAGGTACAGCCAGTGAATAGTGCTTCACTGTACTTCTAAAATCCTCACTATTCTACACTAGTAGAAGGCAGGTAGCGGGCACGGTAGACGCGGGCGTAACCCCCGCCATCTCCACTAATTCATCTAAGCATTGAAGTAAATCCATATTTCCAAAAAAGAATTCCGCGCGAATGACCAAATTCGCATTCCGCAAGTACGCATCATTGATAATACAGGCGCCATGCTCGGCGTGATGACCACCACTGAAGCCCTCCGTCTAGCTGCTGAACGTGGTCTCGATCTGGTGGAAGTGTCGCCCTTGGCCCAACCACCCGTCTGTAAAATAGTTGATTACGGACAATTACGTTACGAAGCCAATAAAAAAGAACGAAAACAGCGCGGCAAACAAAAGAAAACCGAGGTGAAAGGCATTCGGTTATCCACCACCATTGGCGATCATGATGTGTTGGTACGCGTCAAGCAAGCCACCAAGTTCTTGGAAGAAGGCAATAAAATACAAGTTGAATTGCTGTTACGCGGCCGGCAAAAAGCCCATCCAGAAATCGGTCGGGAAGTGATCCAAAATTTTATTCAACAATTAGCCGGCGTAGCCACGGTTGAGAGCCCTGTAGCGCAACAAGGCGGAAAAATCTCAGCCATCGTCATGCCCAAGAAAGGCAATTCATGAATTCAATATTAATATCTAAATGTAGGGGCAATTCAT
>CAYZUI010000021.1:0-3394 GCA_964481945.1 uncultured Gammaproteobacteria bacterium | reverse complement strand
AAGATCACCAAAACGCATTGGCAAGCTGACCACCTGGTGTGTGACGAGATTCAACCGGAAGGTAAACGCAGCATGACATTGGCCGAGTTCAAACGCGGCTATCCGACCGTGTCATTTGCGGATATTGTCTAAGCGATTGCGTAGCGTTTTATCGCGCGCCGACATTGATAAAAAATTCAAGAAATACGGCACCACGGACAGATCGATATCTTGATATCGACGAGCGGTAGTTTTGACGCGATTATTGAATACCCAACGAATAGTACCAAATTGATGGAGCTTTTTCGCTAAATTTAAATCTTCACCGAATTGCAAGGTACGGTCTAAACCGGCAGTTTGTCGGTAACTGGATCGGCGTACAGCCATGTTATTCGCTGTCAGTGCCATGACTCCGCCAGCCAAGAACCAAGATAACGCCACTAGACTGTGTTCAAAAATTCTCACAATCCAATTGACAAAGAAGTCACGATCATAAAACAAATAACCGCTGGATATAGCGACCACGTTCGCATGGGCATTGAAATAGCCGTCAATTTTTCGTAACCAATGTTTCGGTACTTCACAATCGGCATCGGTCGAAGCAATGATTGTTCCCTGCGCCAATTTCCAACCGGCAGCCCGAGCGGCACTTACCCCAGGGGTCGTTTCTCGCACAATGGTGATGTCTTCAAAGGTTTGAGCAATTTTGACGGTGTTATCCGTACAATTGTTATCGACTAAAATAATTTCATACTGGTCACGTGGTAAAGATTGATCCACCAAGCTACGCAAACAGCGAGCAATCGTCAACTCTTCATTATGAGCTGGAACGATAACGGACAGCTTAGGGGTGACGACGACGGGACTTTTCTGTGACATAAAAACCTAAATATTTTCCTAACATTAGCCTAGTTTGTGCACTCAACGCTGGCAGTGAACCAAACACCATCATCGAAATGGGGAGGAGCAACCATTGTACCACCATAAACACATAGCGGATAACATGATAGTGGCCCGGTCGGCGTGGCAGGATCAGCGTACCAAGAATAACCGAGAGAATCAAACCCACATTGGCCACCGTCAACATGATCTGCAATAACTGTGGGGCAATACTGGTGACGGGTGCACTGGCTTGGGCAATGGACGCCAAATGCAATGGAACGTAGCCGAGGAAAAAGATGATGAGGGAAGCCGTGGCCCATGACCAATGTCCCTCCAGTTGGTTGAACACGTGACGCAAACGCAGACGCAAAGGAATAGTTTTATTTCTCCAAAAATGCCAGATCAAAAATGGAATATTCTCGCTCCCCCACCCCCAGCGTTGTTGTTGCTTATACAGGTTGATCAGGCTTTTCCACAGGTTATCGGATAAAACCGTATCCATATAGATAGGCATATGCAGGGGTGTGACGGTATAGTGCCCATCATAGCGTAACAGACATTGCACAAAAATGCGCGAATCGTCCGAGATCACATCGGTTTGCCAAAAACCAACGTCCACCAGCGCCTGCCACGGCATACTGTGCGACGAAAAGGTCAATAATCGTTCCGGACGCACTTGCTCCGACATCGACCAAAAGGTGGTACCGGTCGCCGCTACTCGCATAATGGCGGGGGAATCCCAGATATTATTACTAAACATCGGAATGGGTTGATAGCTGCAATGCAGTCGGTCCGGCTGGGTGAGGTAGGTGTAGGTCAGGTAATGAAAATACTGCTCCTCAACGCAGGAATCCACATCCAGAATCGTCACGATAATCTGGTGATAGGGAATATGCTCGGCATCAATCAACCGTTGCACGGCTTTGCCGGCATAGGTTAAATTGGCGCCTTTGGTGGCTAATTCGCCGGGTAGACCATCGGGGTGTTCGGTGACGAGAAATGCTTTGTAGGCCTGGCCATAGCGTTGCTGCATGGTTTGACCGTGGCTGATGCTGGAGGGAAAACGTTGTTCGGCGGCAAACACGATAATGGTTTGTTGTTTGGGAAACAGGTTGCGTTGCAGGGCAGCGAAAGTCGATTCCACGACCGGCAGTTGTTCAGAGGCGTGCGGGATGAACACCACGTGGGTAATGGCGGCACTGTCAGGGAGGAGCCGGCACTGCTCCACCCAATTCGTCCGCATGGTTTTCTTGTACTTGATAAAAGAGATGATCAGAAAGGTGTTGACATAGATCACCTTCACCATCCAATAAAAATCGTAAGCAATCACTACATACACCATGGTGAGAGGCGTGATCACGGTTAACGCAACGGCGCCGAGTAATGTACCCCAGGATAACGCACCGGGGAGCATTTCGAGCAAACGATACTTATGATAATCGTTGAATAACGATCCAGGCTTCATAGGCAATACCACCGATAAAGACGCCGTAGGTTAGGCCATGTACCAGGCGCGATTGTGTAATAGTAAATTTTGACGGTTGATGGTGTACGGTACGCAAACGTTGGTGCATATGCATGATCATTATACCATCCAAGCCACCGATTAATGCTCCAGAAATACCGAGGATTTCAATGAAACTCAACCATTGAAAAATGAGCAGCAGCAGTGGCGGCGTCAGGACCAGACACCACGCCACCAGCGGATGAAGTTTTAAATCATATTGGTAGGTTTCCCGTAAAACCATCCCAGAAACCAGAAACGAAGTCGTCATCGTCACGCAGCCAAACAGGGCGCCAATCACCAAGGCAGTGGGGCCTAAGACCGCACCTAACCCCTCCACGGCACTGGGCGATGTGGCTGGTCCGGTAATGCCGACAGCCACGGTTGCAAAAATCACATAAATGATAATCGGGATAATTGAACCAATCAAAATTGCTTTACGCAATCCAGTCAGGTTATGCTGTAACACGGCTTTCATATCCGGAATAGCCGAAGCCGCCGACAAGGCGAACAGGACCACACCATAAGGGAGAAACACCGCCGCCGGGTTGATAATATTGGTGTAGTTTGCCGGATTAATCTGTGGAATACCAATGACGACCAATGCCGTAATCAGACTTAACATCACCACCATGAGGACTTTTTCAACCGGCGTAATTGCCCGTAAGCCAATAAATAACGCCGCACCAACCACAGCCAGGTAGATGACACCCAGTTCACGCTGATTGAGTGGTATGATATCGACCAAGATAATGGACAGTAAGTGACTGACCTCTAAGACAAAGGCTGACAACGCGCCATACAGACCAACACACAGTGACACCAGAGCTAGTATGCGCCAACGTTTACCCAGATAACGCTGGACGTAGGCCGTGAACTGATGGGTCCCGGCTGTGCTCAACACGACTTCACCATAAGCCAGATTAACCAGTCCCAGCACTGCTCCGAGACCGATCACGTAACTCACGCCGACCGCTACACCAGCTTGGGAGAACACGTAGGGTAAACCGAAAATACCCGCTCCAACCG
>CAYZUI010000020.1:0-2847 GCA_964481945.1 uncultured Gammaproteobacteria bacterium | reverse complement strand
CGGCTCGGCGCAGGGTCTCAAAAACTTGTGTCCGAGCCGTCTTCATTTATTATTATTTCCTATTTCCCACTCCTGAAAGGAGGGGAATGTCCCGACCATAGAGAGGGACAAGGGAAGGTTTCGTCGGGCTTGATTTAAGTGTCAAAAAATGTTAAAATAGTGTTTGATTTATGTCCGTTGCCCATACCCAGGCCTTGAGCCATCCTAGTACCAAGCAAAAACTGCTCGGTATCAAAGTTATTAGCTTATTCGCTACTTTATTGATAGTTGAAATTCCCTGGCTGTGGCTATTTCAATGGTTGGTAGCCGCTGATCAGCGCGCCAACGTCTGGCGGATAGTGGCTCATAAAAATTGTCAGATCTTCTTGCACCTGTGGGGCCTCAAAATCAACACGTTATACCAACCTAACCGTCAATCACCAGTCATTTATGCCTGCAATCACCCCACCTACGTTGACGGCTTAATTTTGTTTGCCTTACTAGGGCCAGATGTGATTGCCCTCACCGCTCCCTTTACCAGTTTTGCCTGGCCGCTGGGTTTTTGGTTCAAACGGATGGGCTTTGTCGATATTCAGCGTGATGCCGATGATACCGTCAGGCACCCCACGGCGCATACCAAAGCGGCCGCATTTACCAAATTATTTGATCATTTACAACACGGTGGCAGAATTTTTTTGTTTCCTGAAGGTCATGTGGAACACGGTCACCAGTTGCACTATATCCACACCGGAGTAGCGCGCTTATCGTTGCAAGCCCATGTGCCAGTGCAAGTGCTCACTTTAGTCGGTATGGAAAAAACATTTTTTTCCATCGTAGCTTTAGCTTCTGGAACGTTAACCTTACGTTTTTCTAAACTGGTTGAACCACCAGCGTTATCGCAGTATTTACCGTTTCGCAAAGTCGTCAAACCCTACGCCCGCGATATCGAACGCCGTCTGATTGCTTTATTGCCGGTACGGTATCTGCCAGATTATTATGGCCGAAAACCGGATGGGGTAGCGGCCTTCATTGATATTGATCGCACGTTATACCTGGGCTATGTCCAGAAAGATTTTGTGCGGTATTTATTAAAAAAGAAATTATTACCACGCCTTTTGCCGTTACGGGTAGTCTATTGGATCGTCATGGAAAAATTACACCTGGTCACTCATCGCCAATTGATGAAATTAGCCTATGGCAGTCTAGCCGGTTTATCTGTCAAAACCACCGCCGAGTTGTGTCAACAATTTTTTGCAGAGATCGCAGTGCATAAAATCAATCATCACTTACTACCGATCATCAAAGATCATCAAGCCAAGGGTCACATGGTGATTATCGTCACGGAAGTGTTTCATCCGATGGCTCGGTTGTTTCAAAAATATATCGAGGCCTCCACGGCGCTCGATACCGTGCTGCAACAACGGCGCGGGCAGTATACGGGGGAAGTAGAGCTGCTGAATTATGGCTATACCAAAGCTGAACAGGTGGAAGAGTTTGCTAAATTATTTAATGTCGACTTGAAACGCAGCTATGCCTATGCCGATGCTTCATCCGATATCCCTTTACTGTACACCTGTCGTCATAAGATTCCAGTAAATCCCGATACACACCTGCGTAAAGTGGCCGAACAACAACACTGGTCAACTTTATAATGTTTGCTATACTACGGTGGTTATGTCCACTATTCAAGCTTTGACGTTAGATTTGCAGCAAGACGGTTGGAGTAATTCACGTGGGTTCGTTAAACGAGCAGTCCCTCAACCTACCTTAACCAATGATGCCTCAGTCATTTTAAAGATTCGGTTTGCCGGTTTGTGCGGCTCTGATCGTGGTATTTGGAATCGGGCCGCTTTTTCTGAGATGTTTCAGCAGTCATTAGCTAAAGAGGGCAAAAGCCTGCGCATTTTAGGGCATGAATTTGTTGGCGAAGTGATTGCCGCCGGTAAGGCCGTGGAAGATCTCTATGATATTACGGTGGGGGACATTGTATCCGGTGATTCACATGTCACCTGTGGTGTGTGTTTTCAATGTCGGATGGGTGAAGATGAAGTCTGTCAGAATCAGTCAATTTTGGGAATTAGCCTGGATGGTATTTTTGCTGAACAGGTCATGTTGCCAGCCAAGAATTTGTGGAAAATCGATTTGGATCGGCTGCGTCCGGAAGTGGCAGCGGTGTTAGATCCATTTGGTAATGCGGTGCATGCCTTAAGCAAAGTGGATGTGCGTGGTGCCCGCGTGGCGGTGTTTGGCTGTGGCCAAATTGGCATGTTTGCCGTGCTGCTGGCTCGTCAGTTTGGCGCGGCTAAGATCATTGGTATCGATACCAATCCGGCGAATCTCACCATGGCCAAAGCTTTAGGTGCTCATGAAACGATTCTGATTGAACCAAGCCAAAAAGCGCACGATTATGATGTAGATCAGGCGGTAATTGATCGCGTGAATGAACTCACGTATGGCAAGGGTGTAGATGTCAGTATGGAAATGGCTGGGTTTAACTCTTCCGTCAATAATTGTATCGCGGCTACTCGGTTTGGTGGGCAAGTGATATTATTCGGCATCAAAGATGGCGATTTCACCATGCCGCATTTTTCTAGAATGATTGTGAAAGGATTAACCATACATAATGTGATCGGTCGGCAAATTTTCAAAACCTGGCAAATCGGTCAACGGGTTTTATCAGATACTACTAATGGCGTTCAAGACAAACTGTGGAACATCATCCTCAAGCAGGGGCAGGGGACGATCGTAAAATTATCCGAATATACTCCTGAATTCATGGAGCAAAAAATGACAGAACATCCTAAATTGGTATTTGATATGCAGAATTAGACCGACCTCTACCCCTCGCTCCCCTTCTCCTATCTAGGA
>CAYZUI010000019.1:0-1611 GCA_964481945.1 uncultured Gammaproteobacteria bacterium | reverse complement strand
GATGTTTATCAAGTAGCGGAACAGCTATGTTCGAACAAAACGTCAGACTAGCCCCCTTCACCACCTTCAAAATTGGCGGGCCGGCCAAATTGTTTTGTCGTGTGAAAACCACAGCAGAATTGATCAATGCCTTAGCGGAAGCCAAGGGAGTGCCGGTGTATGTGTTAGGCGGCGGCAGTAACGTGTTGGTCAACGATAAAGGATTCGATGGTTTGGTGATTAAAGTGGAAATCGGAGGAATTGCCAGCAAAGAAAATTCAGTGACAGCCGGAGCCGGCTTACCCTTGAGTGCGGTCATTAGGACGGCAGTGGGAAAAGGCTTAGCGGGCTTAGAGTTTGCCACGGGGGTGCCAGCCAGTGTCGGCGGTGCCATCTGGGCTAACCTAGGTTGCCGTAGTTCAGAAATTTCCAAAGTGGTATCTCACTGTACGGTGACGGATCATCAAGGCAATAAGCGTATGTTTAGCAACGAGCAGTGTCAGTTTGGATACCGTGATAGCATTTTCAAACATGAACCGCTCATTGTGCTGGATGCGACGTTTCAACTGCAGGCCGGCGATGCAACGGCGTTACGGAAAACCATGGTTGAGTTATCCAGCTTAAAGAAAGAGGAGCAAAATGTCGGTGAAGATACGGCTGGCTGTACGTTTCGTAATCCGCCGGATGCTCCCAAAACTGCCGCCCAGTACATTGATGAGCTCGGTTTAAAAGGCTACCGGATTGGCGATGCCATGGTCTCGACCACTCATGCCAACTTCATCTTAAATGTTGGTCAGGCCACCGCTGATCAGGTGGTCCAGCTGATTTCCTATGTAAAACAGCAGGTGCGGGATAAGGCCGGGGTGCAATTGATGGAGGAGATTGAATATGTCGGATTCAAGTAGGGGTAATTCATGAATTACCCCTACTTGAATTCACGGTCAGGTAATGCTATAATCGTTCAGGTATGAATCTACAACTATCCGGGAAAAACATCGAATTAACCGATGCCCTCAAAACCTACGTGAATGATAAAATCGGTGGTCTAACCAAATACAACGAAGCCATCACCGAAATTCGGGTGTTACTCGAAGATGTCCGCGAGGAACATAAAGAACAATTTAAAGCCACGGCTAATGTGCACGTCGGTCATGAAGTGCTCTATACCGAGGAGGTGGCGGCAGATATGTACGCCGCTATTGATATCGTCAAAAGCGAAATGGAACGTCAATTACGCGACTTAAAAAACAAATTAGAAACCAAACATCGTAAAGCTAATGCCGCCACGCGCAATCTGAAGTCGGTGGTATGAACTTTCTGGATAAGTGGTTTGGGGACGACAGTGCCAAAATCATCAAGTCGTTGCAACCAACTGTGCAGCGCATCAATCAACTGGAGACGACTTACGCCGCTCTATCTGATGATGAACTAAAACAGCAAACGGCCAAATTCAAAGCCCAATTGGCAGCTGGGAAAACGTTGGATGACATCCTGCCCGATGCTTTTGCCGTGGTGCGCGAAGCCGCTAAACGGGTGCTCGGTCAACGTCACTATGATGTGCAGTTGGTTGGCGGTATCGTCTTACACCGCGGCACGATTGCTGAAATGAAAACCGGTGAAGGGAAAACTCTC
>CAYZUI010000018.1:0-3346 GCA_964481945.1 uncultured Gammaproteobacteria bacterium | reverse complement strand
GGGGGGGGGGGGGGGGGGGGGGGGGATGGTGCCTACTCGTTAGGCAGCTCATTCACCCGTTTCATCACCTGGGTGATTTGTGCCAGATCATCATTGGATTGCACGCGATTTCGACGCCGGACCCCACAGCGGTCACATTGTTGGGTAATCACCCATTGTTTATCCTCAAACGAAATATGCACCGGCAGCATCAGGCCGCCACAATCAGCGGCACGATCACCCGGATAGTCATCCACATGTTTCGAAGTAAAACACTGCGTACAGTGATTGGTATAGCCCGTGCCAATTACCTTGGTCCCACAGCGTTCACAGGTGAAATTCTCAACTGTGCGTTTGAACTGTTTTCTGCCGATCATGTTTCCATAAAATTATCATCCAACTTATGACACTCATAACAATCATGGCATCAGCCAAATTAAACACGTGGCCAAGTTTCCCGGCTACAAAGTCGATCACCCCGCCAAAATAGATGCGATCTAATAAATTACTGATCGCTCCAGCTAGAATGATGACCACGCACAGAAATTCGCCAAATTTCTGTTGTGCCCAAAAAGCCACGCCCTTCCAACCTAAGACCAACAATACCAGACCAACCAGGCTGTAATAAAGGACGGGTAGCAGTGGTAAACTGAACGCCATATCAGTATTAAGCTGAAACTTGAGCCAAAACCAACCATCCAGCACCGGGTACAGGCTGAAGGGATGATTGAGAAAAAAACTTTTCGTTAAACGATCAACGACAAACAATGCGGCCGCCAGCAGTGGAGGGATGATCCAACTCACCGACCGTTTCTTCATAAAGCCGTTTCGGCGGCTGGATTGGCACGTAAACGTTCGAGTGGAATGTCGGCACCGGTTTGAATATCTTTACCGTAGATTCCGTTCTCAAGACGTTGTAAGGCTGCTTGATAACGCTTTAATTCTGGCGCCAACTCACTCGTGACCGCTAAATTCACTTCATAGTTTTCCACTTCATCCGGAGAATCAGAATCTGGTTCGAGGGAATTTTCATCTCCAAAATTTTCAAACTTGGCGGCGTATTCTCCAGGGACATGATCACCGCTATCCGGTTTGGCTACCATACCTAACTCTTCCTTGAGTTCGGCAATACGTTGCTCAAGTAATTTGCGAAATTCAGCTAAGTGGGCTTGGTCCATAGATGTTATGATGCTTTTGTGTCATCTAAATGTTCGGCTTCTGCGGCGGCTTTGTGCTCGGCATCCTGCCAGGCCTTGGTCTGAACTAACGCTTCAATAATATCACTAGCGCGGGCTTCTGCGCCAGCGTCTTTGGGTTGTGCTTCAGGAATGAGTTTTTGTTCTTCACCTAACATACGGTAAAACAGATAATAAAATGCTTGATAACGAATGAAGGGGTGTCCCCCTCAGCTGCAACCTATTAGGTCGCAAATTGTATGAGTACGGACACCCCTTGGACCAAACTTGGTAACCTTGTCTAATCTCCCTTAAGAAGATCAGGCAAAGGATTTCTGCAAGTCCGGTGAGTGTGTGCCGTACCTACGTGTGGGCTGGGTAGGTTTGCTCCCATAAATGGGACTTCTCTAGTATGTCGCTGCCTCCGGCGCCTCTGCAAGCAGAAGCATTATTGGAGCTGGCGAAATACCTTTTTATTTTTATTTTGGTAGCCCATGGTGCATACCAGAGAAATCACTATTTCGAAAAATGGACGCCTAAAGGGCATTTCGAAACAGCTCATTCCCCAAGTATGGTGTAGTACGGCGCTGTGAGTGAGTGTCAAAGTACTCTTTCAATACTGTGCTAGTATACCATGAAACCACCAGTCCGGTCAATTCTACCAAATATAATTGGCTAATTTTAGCTAAAAAATAACTAATTAACACCATCACACTGGTTATACACAGGTGTGTAGAAGTCTGTGTATAACTAACAAAACCTACTGTTTCTTGGTGATATTCAAGACTTCTTCAGCCGCTTCGTCTAGTTTACCCTCTTCATTGACCACTAAATAATCCCAATCCAGCAGATTTTCCAGTTCGCGCTGGGCTGTAGCCAGCCGCTGTTTGATCACCGTAGGAGTGTCAGTTTCACGATTAATCAGGCGTTTTTCCAGATAATCATATGATGGCGGCATGATAAAAATCGTTTTGGCTTCCGGCATCAATTTTTTATAGGCGCGCGCTCCTTGCGGATCGACCTTCACAATGACAATGGCATGTTGATTTAACTTGGCATCGACTTCGTGCTTGGTGCAGCCATACAAATTACCGTAGACTTCGGCCCACTCCGCCATTTTACCGTCTTTCACCATATTCTCGAATTGTTCACGTGTCACAAAGTAATAGGGATTGCCTTCTTGTTCGTGTGGCCGCATTGGCCGAGTACTGGTGGTAACCACTTGGCCAAATTCCAACCCTTGCTCTTTGACGGCACTAATCACTGAATCTTTTCCGGCACCAGATGGACCTGTGACTATAAAGAGTTTACCCATGGTAGTTATTATAATAGGGCTTTGCGTGACAGGGAAATACGACCTTTATCGTAATCAATGTCAATCACTTTTACCTTCACACTATCGCCCTCTTTCAGAATATCAGACACTTTATCAATGCGCTTGTTGTCAACTTGTGAGATATGAATCATGCCATCTTGATTGGCCGTTAGCTGAACAATGGCGCCAATTTCTTTGCCGGAATTACGATCAGCCACAATTTTCACGACCATACCGGTATAGACTTCACCAATCTCAATACGCTTGGTAATGCCACGAATTAAATCCATGGCTTGCTGCATGGCGGTGGCATCGACGGCTGTAATAAAGACTAAGCCAGTTTCTTCAATATCGATTTGTACGCCGGTTTGTTCAATAATACCGTTAATCACTTTGCCGCCGGGACCAATTAATTCACCAATCTGGTCTTTTTGAATTTGAATCGTTTCAATCCGTGGTGCGTACGGTGATAATTCTTTACGCGGTTCAGCAATGGCTTGTTTCATTTGTTCCAACAATTGCAGGCGAGCCACTTTGGCTTTGGCAAAGACATCTTTCACCATCGGCAAGGTTAAACCATCGAATTTAATATCCAATTGCATGGCCGTAATGCCAGTGCTGGTACCGGCTACTTTAAAATCCATCGAGCGATCATAATCTTCCACATCTTGCATGTCTGTCAGAATACGATAATCGGATTTGCCTTCGCCTTGAAAAGCAATCCCCATGGCAATACCAGCCACCGGAGCTTTAATCGGCACACCGGCATCCATCAAGGCCAGCGACGAACCGCAGGCGGAACCCTGGGAAGACGACCCGTTGGATGACAACACTTCAGATATTACCCGGATGGTGTACGGAAATGTTTCCTTGCTGG
>CAYZUI010000017.1:0-4438 GCA_964481945.1 uncultured Gammaproteobacteria bacterium | reverse complement strand
ATGGCGCAACCGCCAGGATGCGGTAAGCGCACACTGCCGAATCTGGCTAATAACGGACCAGCCAACAAAATGGCTGCTCGTAGTTTTGGTACGGACCGGCGTGGCAAGGTGGTGGTGGTGATATGACTGGCATCTAACTGATAGCAACCTTGGCTGGGATGGCTGACGGTGACGCCAATGTGCTCAATAATTTCACGTAACCGAAAAATGTCCTCTATTTCCGGTACATGACGCACCGTCATTGGTCGAGTGCTAAGCAAACTGGCCGCAAACAGCTTCAGGGCGTGATTTTTCGCACCCGCCACCGCAATACTGCCCTGCAGCCGGCTACCGCCTTGTATAATAAACTTAGCCATGTACAATAAAGTCTACGATGTCAACTCGCGTCCGTCAACTCATCTTCGCCTCTGTGAGCCTTAGTTTCGTTCTAGGGTTGGGTTGGATTCTACTGTACAGCTCAGGCTATAATTTCAATTGGACTCAATTGGCCTTTCAACCTACCGGCGGCATTCATTTGCAGGTTGAACCAGCCAATGACGTTTTGATCATTATTTTGCCGAATGGTTTAACCTCACGGGCGGCTCATGCGACGTTTACACACTTGCTGCCCGGCCAATATCACGTTTCGGTAGAGGCACCAGACCATCTGCCGGTGAATTTGACCATCACGGTTGAACCCAACAAAACCACAGTAATTGAACCACTGTACCTCTGGTCAAACCAAACCCTCCAGCGTGTGACCCAACCAACGCGTTTGCCGAAGACGTTAGCCAAAACCGAATTACCTATCGCCTTTCAATCGATCTTGGCACAATACGCTGCGCCCGACAGCCTGGATTACTACCTGGTGTCACCCCGACAACTGGTGGTGTTAGATTCAGCCACACAAATTGTGATGGAGTATACGCGTGATGGGAGCGTGATGACCAGTCAACAACTTGGCTCGGCTATTAGGCACATGGCCCTCAGCCAAAACACCCTGTTATTAGTCAGTGAATTTAGTTTAGCGGTGATAGATTTGTCTGACCATACGACGGAAACTATCACTCGTTTAAGCACGCCCATTCAACAGGCCGCCTGGCTGGTAGGCACGCCGTACATTGCCTACATCAGTGGCACCAACCTGCATATCATTGATAGCCGAGTACAGACCAATTATCTCGACCAAATTGTGACTACCACCGAACAAGTTATTACTGAACTGGTGTTTGATGATGACGAGAAATATCTACAACTAACTGTCGGCGATGCTGTTTACACCTGGTCAGTCGAAGCCAATAAGTAGGCAGCTAGGGCAGCCTGCCACGAGCGTAAGGCCGGCCGTTTGGTGTTGAGCAATATGGAATAGGCGGGCCGTTTGGCTGGTCTGGGATAATCGGCTGTGGTGCACGGCAATACGTTCACGCGGAGTTGCGCTAACCGAAAAATTTCCAGGGCAAACTCGTACCAGGTACAAGACCTGGCATTGGTCAGATGAAAGATGCCTGTCAGCCTATCATCGGCCAGCAACGCTGCTGTAGCGGCGGCCAGGTCAACCGTATAGGTTGGACTACCGTGTTGGTCGTTCACCACTTTTAATTCTGATTTCTCCCCGCCAAGCCGTAGCATCGTATCAACAAAGTTTTGTCCGCCGTGGCCATACAGCCAAGCCGTCCGAATGATGACATAATGATTCGTCTGTTGTTGAATGGCCTGCTCACCGGCCAGCTTACTCTCTCCATAGGCATTCACGGGTTGATCTGGAACGTCGCTTTCTCCATAGCCATTGGCCTGCCCTCCCGAAAAAACGTAATCGGTACTGTAGTGCACCAGTTTGGCACCGATCAGCTGGGCGGCCTCGGCCATATACCCTGGTGCCTCACCATTCACCCGTAGCGCCACCGCCCGGTTCGTCTCACAATCGTCCACTTTTGTATAGGCGGCAGCATTTACAATCACTGCAGGCCGGTGATCCACAAGGTACTGGTGGAGTTGAGTATGATTAGTTATATCTACTTCGCTATGACGGGGCGTGAGCACGCTGTAGCCGGTCAGGGCTTGTTGTAGAGCTGTACCGAGCATACCGTTGGCTCCAAACAAGACAAGCTTAGCGCTCATACCAAGCCCGGTGATCCTTAAACCACTGAATGGTACGCTGCAGACCTTCACGGAGCGGCACGGTGGGTTGCCAACCTAAGTCTCGCTCAATTTTGGTCGTATCCATGCCGTAGCGCAAATCATGCCCGGGACGATCCGGCACAAACGTGATCATCTGTTCGGACATACCCATCAATTCAACCAACAGTTTGGCCAAACCGAGATTATCCGATTCCGCCTGCCCACCGACACAATACGTTTCGCCAATGGTACCCTTCAATAAAATCAGTTCAATGGCCCGACAATGATCTTCCACATAGAGCCAGTCGCGCACGTTCACGCCTGAACCATAAATAGGAATGGGCCGGCCCTGTAATAGATTAGTAATGGCCAAGGGGATGAACTTTTCTGGATAGTGCCATGGCCCGTAGTTATTCGTGCAATTACTGATCGTCACCGGTAACCCGTAGGTATCATGGAAGGCGCGCACCAAATGGTCCGAGGCGGCTTTGGAGGCAGAATACGGACTATGTGGTTGATAGGGAGTATGCTCATTAAATTTATCGGCTGTTCCGAGCGGTAAAGTGCCGAAGACTTCATCTGTGGAAATATGGTGAAAACGCTTACCGTATTCCCGGGCCGCTTGCAATAACACCCCCGTCCCCAGAACATTTGTTCGGATAAATGGAGCCGGTTCAATAATCGAACGATCGACGTGCGATTCAGCGGCGAAATGAACGATGACGTCACATTCGTACACCAGTGGATTCACCGTGGCGGCAGCACAGATATCCCCTTTGACGAACCGATAGTTGGGGTGGGTTTCGAGATCAGCCAGATTAGCGGTATTACCGGCGTAGGTTAAGATGTCCAGGTTAATAATGGAATCATCCGGGTGTTGCGTAAACCAATAACGAATAAAATTTGAACCGATGAAACCCGCCCCACCGGTGACTAATAGCTTCATGCTAGCCCTTGGTTTGTTGCCAAATGTCTGCCCCAAAATAATCCCAGGGCAAACGGAATTCATCGTTGGTGGCAGCGTCCGCCGAAAACTGCTGATTCACCAAATATAACATGACGCTCGCTTTATCCCACAGATTGGCCGCCCCATGCGCCACCCCACGCGGGATGAAGACCAATTGCGCTTTTCCGGCGCCCAGCACAAAACGCATCAGGGCATCAGCTGTTTTTGAGGTTGGTCGAATATCTTTCAGTGCCACCAACATCCGATATGACGGTGGGACAAACCAGATATCGTCTTGCTGGTGATGAATATGCCAGGCTTTAATAGCACCTGGATCCATTTCAGAAAGATTCAGCTGTTGCAAATCAAATTCCGGAAATTGTTGCATCACGTGTTTAGAAAATCGGGACAGTTCTAAAAAATATCCGCCATCATCCCGGAAGATCGGTAAGTCAATAATCTGCACTCCGTCAATTTTCGGTTTCGGGGAATAATCTTGTTTAGTGAGCGGTAATGTGGTCATAGTCTATTTTTATCTACTTTGATAACGTCTAGCTAACTCTGCAAGGTCATTTTTAAATCTTTCAGCTGCTGCTTCACCTTGTGTAGCACGTAAATGCTCTATAAAGGTCATTGCACCACGATGTAAGGCATCAAAATGCACTGCACTTATAGCTTCTTCCGATATCTGTAAATCTGACGTCCAGACAGCAAAACCGTCTCCTCGAGTTACTTTTACATGCTTAGCTGCGGTCAGCGGATCGCGGCGGGCGACATCCATAAATGCTTCCGCATCATCAACTGGTATTTCCTTAATTGTGCTGCGATCATAGACTTTTGTCCCGGAACGAATTTTTAAATACACTGACTCACTCTTTACCATAAATGGAGTAGCTTCAATCACTGCATGGAGTTTTTCCAAAACACCTGCGATGTTACCCTTTTGCGCTTTAATAATCAGTTGGTATTCATCTCCCCCTAATTGCCCTAAAATATCATCCGCCCGAAAAGCTGCCCGCAATCGTTCACCGATTCCTTTGATGAACACATTATCTACCTGCTCATTACCAAATCTGTCATTGAGTTGTTTTAAACCAACGATATCAATTTCCGTTACCGCAATCACTTCTTCCGGATCTTCACTACCAAGATATTCCTGCCTCATATTGACAAACAAATCGCGAATGGCTTCGCGGTTCTTTAATAATCCGCTCTTTTCATGTCGATACGCTTGATTTTCTAAACGCAAATGCATTAAGGCATCCTCATAGAGCTGCTCTTCTTGATCGATAAAAATATGCTGTGCATCTGTTTTGGCTTGTTTCCGTACTTCATTAAATACTTCCCCAACCAATACGGCAGACAAATGATGGAGTTGGACGGATTGGCGCAAGC
>CAYZUI010000016.1:0-6451 GCA_964481945.1 uncultured Gammaproteobacteria bacterium | reverse complement strand
CTGAAAGGAGGGAGGGTTGGGGAGGAAGGTTTACAAGTGTGCGTAGCGTTTGATTTGTTCCAAGAAAGCCGCGCGATCACCGCTGCACTCAAACGTATACACTGGTTGCGCCTGACTGCTCATCGCTCCGCTTTGTTGCAACATCCGCAACGTCTGTCGCGCCACTGCTTCATTCGAATCAATCACTTTAACATCTGGTCCCACTAACCGTTGCATAGTACCTTTCACCAGCGTGTAATGGGTGCAACCCAGTACGACGATATCCGCATCGTTGATTGCTGCAAGATAGGTGCGGAGATAATCTTCTGTCATATTATGATGCTCTACAGCGGCGGCCAGCCCAGGGCAAGCAATTTTATAAACGGTTTTACCAGCCGCGAAATTTCGGATCAATTGATCGGTATAGGCTGATGTCGTGGTCACGGTTGTTCCGAGCAGAGCAATTTTGCCATTTTTTGTTAAAGCCGCTGCCGTCTTGATCACCGGTACCACACCCACCACCGGCACGGTAACTTGTTCGCGAAAGTAATCTAAATCGTTCACCGAAGCCGTGTTGCAAGCCAGCACCAGAATCGTACATTGTTTAGCTAATTTTTTTAGCGCTTCAGTAGTAATGCGTCGCACTTCACTGGGTTGACGCGAACCAAACGGAAAATAGGCCGTATCGCCATAGTACAAAATGCTCTCATAGGGCAGCACCTGTTTGATCGCATTAAAAATCCCTAATCCTCCAATCCCTGAATCGTAGATACCAATCATTTGGGTCGATTAAATTGCTTAGCGGCGATGGCAATCAGCACTAGCGAAAAGACGAGCAGCAGCAGTATATCAAACCAGAGCGTAACGTGGTAGCCGAAGAGTGTGAAACTATCGTAGCCGCCTAACACTATTTTGCGCATGGCATCTACTGCATAACTGGCCGGATTCAGTCGCACTAATACTTCCATCCAGCGGGGTAGTTCCGTCAGCGGGAAGAGCGCACCGGATAAAAAGAACATCGGCATATTCACGAAATTCACAATAAACTGAAAACCTTCTTGGTTATCTGTTACCGAGGCAAGCAGAATGCCAATGGCAGAGAGCGACAGAGCCACCAGCCAGATCATTGGGAGTAGGGCAACGACGGTGGCCACAGTCAGGTGGACTCCCACGAGCGGTGCAAAAGCGAGAATCAAGACACCTTGAATGGCGGAAGTGGAAGCGGCTCCTAACGATCGGCCAATCACAATCGTCCAACGCGGTACTGGCGCTACTAAAATTTCTTTCAAAAAACCAAATTCGCGATCTTTCACGGTATCGAGTGCCGAAAAGATGGCGTTAAAAATTAAACTCATGGCAATGACGCCCGGAAAAATGAATTGGGTGTACTCAATATCCGAGTTAAATGATCGGGATAGTCCACCGCCAAACACAAATAACCACAGCATTGGCATGGTTAACCCCACCACGGCCCGAATGCGATTACGCCAATAGTGTAACAGGTCGCGTTTCCATAAAATCCAAATCACTTTATAGTTCATCGCGGCGAATATGATGACCAGTGGCTTCTAAAAACACTTGATTCATGGTGTTGGCCTGATACTGTTCTTTCAAAGCCGTCGGTGTGCCTAGCGCCACAATCTTCCCTTGATCAATAATGCTTACCCGATCGCAATTTTCCACCTCATCCAAATAGTGGGTAGTCATAAAAATGGTCATGTGCCGTTCTTGTTGGACGCGAGTAATATATTTCCAGATATGCTCACGGGTTTGTGGATCTAACCCTAGAGTAGGCTCATCGAGAAATAATACTTTGGGAAAGTGCAGCAAACCTCGCGCAATTTCTAAACGCCGCTTCATGCCGCCGGAAAATTGTTTCACTTCGGTGTGGGCTCGATCCGATAACTCGACCATGGCTAATAATTCAGCGCTGCGCTTCTGACGTTCCGCTTTTGGTAAACCATACAGCACACCATGAAAATCCAGATTTTCGGCAGCGGTTAATTTGTTATCTAACGTTGAATCTTGAAAAATAATACCAATCTCTTTACGGACGGCGTTCCGTTTTTTTACCACATCGTAGCCAGCCACCCGGGCAGATCCGGCACTGGGTAACAATAACGTTGTTAGCATCGCAATCATGGTACTTTTACCAGCACCATTCGGTCCGAGAAAACCAAACAATTCACCAGCCTGTACGGAAAAACTGACATCAGCCACGGCCGTAATGGTGCGACGCCCTTTCCCCTTTAATTTAAAATGACGCGAGATGTGTTCGACCTCGATAATGGCCATACTAGTGGACGATCAAACTGGTACCGGTCATTTCGGCTGGTTTGGATTCTTCGAGGATATCTAAAATCGTCGGGGCACAATCTTTCAGCGTACCATCATCGCGTAGTTGAACGGTTTTATGTTCTTCATCAATTAAAATAAACGGTACAAACGAATCGGTATGAAAGGTGTGTGGACAATTCCATTCCTTATCCCACATCACTTCGGCATCACCGTGATCAGCCGTAATCATCATCACACCATTGTGTTGTTTTAATTCGTCATAGATCAGCTTTAACGCATTATCAATGGCTTGCACCCCTTCAATCGTTGCGGCTTTATTTCCGGTATGACCCAACATATCGGCATTGGGGAAATTCATGATATAGACATCAAAAGCATTGCTGTTGAGATGCTTCACAGCTTCTTTGGCAATATTGGCTGCCTGCATGGCGGGCTTGAGATCATATGTGGCAATCTTATCGGATGGAATGAGCACGCGTTCTTCTCCCGGAAAGGGATCTTCGCGCATAACGTTAAAGATTTTTGTGACGTACACCCACTTTTCTGTCTCTGTTAGGCGCAACTGGGTGTAGCCGCGGTCACTCAGTACCTCACCCAATATTTTTTTCGCCGCCAACTCAACTCGTTGCAACGCAGCCGGTGCTTTCATCTCACTATAATACTGGCTCATACCCACGTAATGGAGTTTGGGGAAATGTCGGCGTTCAAAATGATGAAAATTTGGTTCAATCAAGGCTTGGGTAATTTCAATCTCACGATCAATCCGAAAATTGAAGTTCACCACCGTATCGTCATTACCCATCACTCCCTCGGCGGCAATGATCGTGGGTTGAATAAATTCATCCGTTTCACCCCGACGATAGGCTGCAGTAATGGCCGCTTCCGCATTATTAGCTTGCTGCAATCCCTCACCTAACACTAATAGCTTATAGGCAGCTTCAATCCGTTCCCAACGATGATCGCGATCCATCACCCACCAGCGGCCTTGCAGTGTGGCGATGGTACCAATGCCCAAGGCACTGATTTTATTCTGCAACGTATGGACATATTTGGCGGCGGATTGCGGTGGTACATCTCGACCATCAGTCACCACATGGATAAACACCTGTTTTACGCCGGCCGTTTTGGCCATCGCCAGAAGTTCAAAACAGGCCGTATCGTAGGTGTGGACTCCGCCGTCTGACAGCAAGCCCATCAGATGTAACCGACCGTTACCCTTGGTGGCCTTCGTGATCGCATCAACCAACACTTTGTTTTGGCGCATTTGGCCAGACTGAATTGCCCCTAGTAATTGTTGTTGCGGTAACAACAGATCACGCCCAGCTCCCATAATCAGATGGCCCATTTCGGTGGAACCCGGATGCCCTTGGGGAAGACCAATGTGTGGCCCAGCGGCTCCAATCGGTTTATTGGGATAGTTGGCTAGAAAATAATCGATGGTCGGTGTTTTGGCTAAAAAAATGGCGTTATGGGCATCATCCGTACCGATGCCCCAGCCGTCTAAGATGATGAACATGATTGGGCGACGGGCTTTCATGTGCGAATGATGTTTAATAATTCTTGCGTCTTACTGGTGCACAGGGTTTGTGACCTGGCTTCCAGATTGAGGCGTAAGAGTGATTCCGTATTGGAAGCGCGCACATTAAACCAATAGTCCGGATATTCAATGGTGATACCGTCGAGTTCCGACACGGCCTGGGCAGTTGGGGCATAAGCAGATTTTATTTTAGCCATAACAGCGTTTTTGTCAGCCACTGTAGAATTGATTTCACCGGAATGGGAGTATTTTCGTAAAGGACGAATTTGATCGGCAATTGGTTGATCACTCCGGCTAAAGTATTGCAATAATTTCAGGACAACAATGCAGGGCGCTTCGAACGTACCATGCGGTAATTTCACAAAGAAGTGGCCGGAAGATTCTCCGGCAAAGACGGCGCCTTCTTTGATGGCTTGTTCTTTGATGAGAGAATGACCGACTTTGGTGACCGATGGTTTTCCCCCGTATTGTTCAATCATATCGCGGGTGATTCGACCCGGCCGAATATCATAACAAATCGTGCTGCCTGGGAATTGTTCCAAAAATAGCTGTGCCAGAATACCACGCACCATAGCCGGTTCAATCATATTACCTGCGTTATCAACGAAAAAAATGCGATCACCATCACCATCTGTGGTAATGCCTAAGTCGGCCTGTTGTTCGACCACAGCTTTCATCAGGGCTTGGTTGTTTTCATCCTTGAACGGATCAGCTTCATGTGCCGGAAACGTACCATCTAACTCAAAATTCATTTCGACCAATTCACAGGGCAGGTATTTGAATAATTCTCGCAGGTACGTAGCTCCCATGGCATTGGCGGCATCAGCTACAATTTTAAACGGCCCAATGTTCTTGGTACCGGCAAATTGAATCGCTTCCTGCACATCATTTTTTATAATATCGTCACGAGTGGTGATCGTTCCACCAGATTTTTTTACACCAAAATTTTGATTAGCCATCACCTGATCACGTAATGCCATAATACCGGTATCACGACTCACCGGTACACCGCCGGCTCGGACCATTTTCAAACCATTGTATTGCGGCGGATTGTGCGAGGCTGATACCATAATGCCGCCAGCATAACCATATTTCGCTACAGCAAAATAAAACGCTGGTGTGGATACTAATCCGACATCAACCACATCGTGGCCTTCATCCAAAATGCCTTGAATCACCACTTGGGTCAGGGATGGCGATGATAGACGCATGTCGCTGCCAACCACCAGTTGTAATTTTTTTCCGGATTGTTCACGCGCAATCATCTGCGCCAAAGCCCGCGCCGTTTTGTAGGCAATATCTTCGGTCAGCTCACTGCCATAGATTCCGCGAATGTCGTACGCCTTGAAAATTTCACCCATGGATTATTCGGCGTTATTTGGTTCGGCACTGCTGAATAATACTGCCGGCTGCCCAAATGACCCCAATCAGCATAATCACACCACCCAGTAAGCCACCCACCCAACCGAACCAACCGATCACTTTTGTGACCAGATAGACTAGACTGAAGCCCAGGACAAATGGCCAAACCAGCGTAGGGGATTTTGGTAGGAGTAATTGGCCAAGGGCTGTGCCAAAATAGAGTTTAGCGATCACCAACAAAACAATCCACAGTAAACCAGCTACCATAGCCAATGGTAAACCAATCAGTGTAATGGAGAGAACGAGTAAAGCGGCTGGACCAAGCAGAACAATCAATGCACCGAAACCAAAACTGCGGCCGACCTTTTTGTGCATGTCCTCCACAATGTTGCGGCTGCATTTGGGAAACAGGTGTAACACCACTAAACCGAGAGCAATAAAACCAATCCAGCTAATGAATAATTTCAGTAATTGAAAGGGTGTGACCAAAGGTTCCGGTTCTGGGGCTGGTTCTACTTCTGCCACTGCGGGATTACTCACTGTTACCTCGCCATACACGGTACCAGTGGTTGTGAGGTTATCAACTGTTCCAGTGACGTCGCCGAAAACTGTACCAACCAGATCAGCCGTTTCACTCATCACCAGCAAATCCTTCATCACTTGGGCATCTTTTCCCAGAGTGAATTGATTAGCAAACGCCACCACATTACGACCAACAGTTTGATTCAGCGTTACTTGATTACCGGCCACGCGAATACTGCCCATGACATCGCCGTCAACCGTTACACTGCTGCCAGCAGCAAACAGATCACCTTCAATAGTGCCAGTCACCGTTACGATATTACCGGCCACATAGACATCGTTTTGATAATGCTGGTCCAGCACCACCACATCATTGGCCTCAACATAGGTGTGGGCCACGGTGTCTGTGGGTTGGCTGACTTCGGTCAGAGTATATCGGGTGGGCTCAAACGGGAGATCCGGTTCCGTAAAAACGTTAGGTTCAGCGATAGCCTCCGCACTAACAATGGCGTCAGCGGGAGTGAACTTGAAGAGAATAACTCCTCCCACAATGAGTAAACAGAGGGTGCCTAATAAGGGGAGAGTTTGAATAGCGCGTTGACGCATAACTTCAGTACTATACAATATTTATGATACATTGGCAACTGAAACTGGTCGGGAGGGTGACGCGTGGATGATCGGCCGAAGCCTCTAACCGCACGCGCCACCCATCCCGTCCCTCCTTGCTACTCGTCCGCCGGCTCGCCCTCGGCC
>CAYZUI010000015.1:0-2007 GCA_964481945.1 uncultured Gammaproteobacteria bacterium | reverse complement strand
CAGATACTGAAAGTTCATCCCAAAAATACCGACAATTAAATTTAGCGGCATGAAAATGGTAGTAATAATCGTCAGTACCTTGATGATCGAATTCATCCGATTGCTCAAACTGGATAAATAAATTTCGATCATACTCGACATTAAATCCCGTAACGATTCTACTGTATCAATCACTTGAATGGTCTGCTCATAAACATCGCGAAAATAAATTTTTGTGTCGCTTTGAATAAAGATACTGGGTGTATGATCCAGACTTAAAATCACTTCACGTAATGGCCAAACCGCTTTACGCAACACCACCAATTCCCGTTTCACTCGATACAGTCGATTGACGGCCGCTTGATCAGTTTGCTCAATTAAATCATCTTCCAATTGTTCCACTTGCTCGTCCACTTTTTCCAATACCAAAAAATAGTTGTTCAATACGCTCGCCAGAATGCGATAGAGCAAATAATCTGATCCTTGAATCCGTAATCGACTCTGCGGATTGGCTAATTCTTCTCGAATCGAGCCAAAGACATCACCGATTTTTCCAGACTGAATCGTGACGACAAAATTTTTGCCGATAATGACAGTGACCGCTTCGCTTTGAAACAGATGCTCCCTACCGCCAATGCTTAACATCTTCAGTGACGTGGTCACATGACTAGAATAATAGTCGATGCGCGGACGCTGGCGTTTGCGCACAAAGTTCTCTATTTCCAAGGGGTGCAAATCAAACGTTTTGGCCAAAAGTGAAAAATCGGCATCGCTTAACCGACCATCCAGATCCAACCAGGTCAGGCCGTTCGTTTGGGCAACTGGTACAGCCTCATCCAATTCAGTAAAATGTTTGGTTTCGAGTTTGGTGGCCGTGTAGGAAAAACGTTGAATGCGCATGAGCGGTAGTATACACCGCTTGACGAAATTGTCATTCCTACGTATACTCTCGCAGGTCGTATGCCGAATATTCGCAATGTCGCCATTATTGCTCACGTGGACCATGGTAAAACTACCTTGGTCGATTCTTTATTACGCCAATCAAAAACCCAGTTGGGTAAAGAGCAAGCCAACACCGATTTGATCATGGATAGTAATGATTTGGAACGAGAACGCGGCATCACCATCTTCGCCAAAAATGCCTCCGTGCAATGGAATGGTACTAAAATCAACATTATCGATACACCCGGCCACGCGGATTTCGGCGGTGAAGTCGAGCGCGTCTTAAAGATGGCAGATGGCTGTTTGTTGTTAGTCGATGCCAAAGAAGGGCCTATGCCGCAAACCCGCTTCGTGTTGCGCAAAGCTTTGGATATGAAGCTGAAAGTAATTGTGGTCGTCAACAAAATCGATAAGGCCGATGCCCGCATCAACGAAGTATTGAACCGTACCTTTGATCTATTTATCGAATTAGGTGCTGACGACGCCACTACTGACTTCCCGATTATTTATGCTGCTGCCAAGTTAGGTAAAGCTGGTACGGAACCAGAGCTAGGCGCGATGACGGATATCACCCCAGTGTTTGACGCTATCCTCAAGCATATTCCTGAACCACAAGTTGACCCAAATCAACCATTGCAAATGTTAGTGACGACCATCACCGGCGATAACTTCAAAGGCCGGATTGCGACTGGCCGCATCACCAACGGTAAAATGGTGGCTGGCCAAAACGTTATGCACATCAATCGTGATGGCGTCCAAAAACCGTATAAGTTAACTACGGTGATGACCTATACTGGTTTGAATCGCGTCGAAACGGACACTGCTTCCGCTGGTGACATTGTTGGTATTGCCGGTATTCCGGAAATTAACATTGGTGAAACCATCGCGGATATTGATCATCCGATTGCTTTACCGGTACTGACCATTGAAGAACCGACCGTGAAAATGACTTTTAAAGTGAACGACTCCCCCTTTGCTGGCCAAGAAGGTCAGTTTACAACGTCTCGCCAAATTCAGGAGCGTCTGATGAAAGAGCTTGAGACGAACGTGGCGCTGCGGGTTGAAGGTGCGGAAAACGACAATAGC
>CAYZUI010000014.1:0-2824 GCA_964481945.1 uncultured Gammaproteobacteria bacterium | reverse complement strand
GACCACGCATCGGTGAAGCCTCACCAACGGAAAAGGGCGGAAAGTTATAGTGATGGAAATAGCGCCGTTTCTCATCGCGCCGCATGGTATCCAGTACCTGCTCATTACCCGGTGAGCTAAGCGTAGCGATCGATAGCACTTGTGTATCACCGCGTTGAAATAAACCAGAACCATGCACCCGTGGAATTAAACCAACACCAGTTGATATCGGGCGAATATCATCCAAGCCACGATCATCCACTCGTTTTCCCTGTGCAAAAATCCGTTGAATCATTTCTTGCGCAAACAACCGATCAAACTCTTTCACGGCATTAGCGGCCGCATCAGCCTGGTCTTCCGTAAATTTGGCTTTCAAACTAGTCAGAGCTAGTTCTTGGCGTTGATGACGTTCGCGTTTATTGCCTTGACCAAACAATGTAGCATGAGTTTCGGCATAATGCGCTTGAGCAATATCGATACCATCAGTGCTTGGTTCGATCACTGGCGTTGGCAGTTTCGCCTTACCAATTTCGCTTTGCATCTGGTTCAGCAGTGTGATGACTGGTTCGATTTGCTGTAAGCCATACTCAATGGCTTGATAGGTACTGTCTTCAGGCGCTTCTCGACCATCCGCTTCTAACATGACCACTTCCAGGTTGCGACCAGCCACAAACACATTCATGGTGGAAGCGGCCAGTACCTCTGGTGTGGGATTCAGTACGTATTGACCATCTTTCACCGCTACCACACAACCGGCGATTGGCCCGGCAAACGGAATATCGGATACCATCACCGCCGCTGCTGCGCCAATTAAACCGGCTACATCGGGATCGGAGGCTTTATCATAGGCCAACACGGTGATGACCACTTGAATATCATTGCGAAAACGATCATCAAACAACGGACGAATGGAACGATCAATGATCCGTCCAGATAAGACGGATTCATCTGATGGCCGACCTTCGCGTTTGATAAAGCGTGAGCCAGAAATCTTACCGGCGGCAGACATGCTCTCGCGGTATTCCACCATTAAAGGAAAATAATTAATATCGCGTTGATTATCGGACATGACTGCGGTGGCTAACACCATCGTATCACCAAACCGCACCGTGCACGCGCCATTGGCCTGACCGGCAAACCGATTGAATTCAATTTCTAACGGCTTTCCTCCCCACTGAATACTATATTTTTTTATATCCATACCAAACTAACGTTGATTAAATTGAATGTATTGACCAAGGGTATCCAGAAACAAATCCGTTCCACGAAAATCGAACAGTTGATCTTGATAGATCACCTGCACTACCGAAAATGGCGAGCCATCTTTCGCACTACTTAACAGCAGTTTCTTCCCAGGTACATTAGTGACAACAATATCGATTTCATTTAACGTCGGCGTTTCATTTAACACCACCGATTGCATAGCCGATGGCATAACGCTTAATGAATTCTTTTCGCCAAATTTGTATGTGGTGATTTCGCCGATCACTTGGGTATCGGTAGATTGTAGAATGGTGTACGACCCATCTTGAGCGATAATTGGTTCGGCTACAGTATCTGTATAATTGTCAGCCAAATTCTCCGCCAGAGGCGGATCAGCCTTTGGCTGAAAATTTAACACAACAATCACCACAACTGCTACGATTAAAACAAACCCAATAAATAATAAACCGCGATGTTTAGACACTGTCTTTTAATTTAAGGGCTGTTAAGATCTTGTCGTAGCCGGATTTGTTCTCTTTTTTCAGATAGCGCAGCAAGCGGCGGCGTTGTCCGACTTTTTTCAATAAACCGCGGCGTGAGGAGAAATCTTTTTTGTGCGTCTTCAAATGATCACTTAAATCCGTAATCTCGTGTGTCAGCAAGGCAATTTGCACTTGCGGAGAACCGGTATCGCCTTTTTTGGTGGCGAACTTTTGGATAATACGATCTTTTTGCTCCTTGGTTAACATAACAACAACTTAGCTTAGCGGTAACCGAGACTATTCCAAGTTACCGACACCAATTAAATGTAGGCCGTAGTGTACTAAATACACCCCAAGACGTCAACTGCCCTTGGTCGGGCGACGTCGACTTTTAATGAGCACCTCATTGACGTGTTCGGATAGATCAACAAACCGCTCGGCTTCGGCGCGTAATAGGCTCGATGACGATTGACCAAAGGCCACCGCTTCAGCCCGGCAACCCAGCGCTTTGACGTGTTTTAAGAGATCGGCAAAGTCACCATCGCCCGAGACGATGACAACGACATCCAGTTTGCCGGCTAACCGCATGATATCCATGGCGATACCGATATCCCAATCGCCTTTTTTGTTGCCGCCATAAAAGACCTGCAGATCTTTGGCCTTCACTTCCAAGCCACGCTTTTCGAGCGATTCAAAAAAGGGTTGCTCCAGTTTGTTATCGGCTTTAATCACGTAGGCAATCGCCCGAACGAGGGTGCGATCATTCACGGCTAACTCGAGAACCTTGCCGAAATCGACTTTGGCACTATATAAGGCCTTGGCTGAATAATACATGTTTTGCACGTCGACGAACACGCCGACTCGTTGATTGGAGAGAGAAATCATGGGGATATGATAGCACGGGTTGACTTTTGGCGAAAACCCAGTAGGGTGTTCCAACCATGATCGCCCGCTTCCCGGGTGATGTTGGTGTGGTCCAAACGCGGGAGCTGAACATGCTGAAGAGCAATTGGGCTAAGATGGTGTTCACAATTTTGGGGGCCCCTTGGCTCCTGCTGACCCTGATTCTCCTCCCCTCGCCGATGACGGCGATGAAGGCCGAGGTCTACTCGGTTATCATCCCGATCGGAGTTGGGGGAGTCGTGATCTCGGCGCTTGTC
>CAYZUI010000013.1:0-3632 GCA_964481945.1 uncultured Gammaproteobacteria bacterium | reverse complement strand
GTTGTATTCGCCGGCCGATCTGGTGGTGGATGCGGCTTTGCTAGCCCAAAATGGCCATGTCATGCGGTATTATTATCCAGCATCCTATTATCCGGCCGATGCCGTAAAAACCCGCATCGAAACGTATGGTACACTGGTGACGAATGCGCTGTGGACATGGAGCTGGGTCAATGGTTCTGGTACAATTACCTCGGGTTACCAAACCACCTCAACCAACTATGATCCAAATTTGTACTATGCCCCACCACCATATTTCCCTACCCAAGACGATTACACCTTTATTTCCTGGGAAGAAATAAACCAATGATCAAACACATTGATACGGGTATTGATGTCAGTGACCGCAAACTGCGGTTGGTTCGACTGCAAAAGGGCTACCGCCATATTCAAATTCATGCCTTTGCCGAATTGGATTTGCCAGCCGGCATTGTGCAAAATGGTCTGGTGATACAGCCGCCACAATTTGTGCAAGCGCTTAAAGAATTACCGAAGCGAACCACCGGTTCACACTGGGCCACGCGCGGTGTGCATATTGGTTTGCCGGAACAAATTTCCTTTATGACCACGGTCACTTTCGATACGACAACTAAAGAAGCTGGCGAAACAGCCGCCAAGCGCAGTTTACCGCTGCAAGAAAATGAAATGTACTATGATGTGGCGGTGCAACGAACCAGTAAATTAGCCAGTATTGCGGCGGCGCGACGAGATTTGGTTGATCTGCTGCTGACCCAATTTGATGCGACGAATTATGAGGTGGTTGGTGTCCACGTAGAATCAGAGGCGCTGACCCGAGCCTTGTTACCCATCCCATTGAGCAAGGTTCCGGCTAGTCTCATTGTGGATCTGGGCACAGCCAGAACCAGTGTCGTATTCGTGACTCACGGAGCAGTGCATTTTACGGTCAGTTATCCTTCCGTGGTACAGGAGACAGGCATCGAACAACAACATTTAGCCGGTGCCATGCAGCAGACCCTTACCTATGTCCGGGAACATTTTTCCGCCTTCGGTACGATTGAACAGGTGATACTCTGCGGCAGTGGTGCAGCCGTACCACAAATCGATCAGTGGTTAAACCAGCTTATTCAGGTACCGGTGCACTTGGGCAACGCTCTGCTGCATATCAAACCGAACCACGTCAGCAAAAAAATGAACCGACCAACCAGTTTTGCCACCGCCATTGGGTTAGCCTTAGCCGAATAATCTATGCTCAACCTCTTACCCCCCATTCGTAAACAAGCCCTGCGCCGTCGCACCATCAGTCAACAGTTGCGGTTCTTAACCGGCGTGGCCGTGGTAGCCACGAGTTTTTCAGTGATCATGTTATTCACGACAGATTGGTTGTTGCAACGCTGGTTGCAAGATATTACTGTGGCAACAAAATCTGATATTATTTCCAGCGCAGAACGCAGCGAATTACAACAATTGGTGGGTACGATCTCCAAACAGGTTGGGCAAGCTCAACCGTTGCTGGCAGAATCACCTCATCCGCTGGTTGATATCACAGCCATCATCGGGCCAACTCCGACAGACATTCAATTGCACGATTACACCCTCAATTATACTACGCATGATCTTGAACTTTCCGGTATCGCAGACACCCGCGATGCTTTAGTGGCCTATCAACAGGTGATCAATACCATTCCCGGTGTCAGAGGCGCCTATCTTCCTTTACAAGATATTACCAGTAAAGAGCAAGTCCCTTTCGTTATTCAAGCCACCTATGAAAGCGCCCCAGTGGATAAAACTGAATAAAAGCACTTGGTTATTAGTGCTGGCCGTCGCCTTTATTGTGGTGATCTGGCTCGTGGTGATTTTTCCGGCTATCAGCCGCTTACGTCGTACCGTTCAAGCGATTGCCGACGCCCAAACCACACAATTGAGTAGTACCCAAGCAACCGCGAATTTAATTACGGCTTTGCAACGTAAAAATGAACTGATTGAACACAGTGCTACACTGAACCGGCTGTTTGTGGATCGAGCGAATCCGATCGTCACGGTGGGCCGGATAGAAGAATTGGCCAGTACCGCTGGGGTGACGTTAGATCTTGATATCGACCAACCCACCGAGGATCCCACCACCACGCCAGTGGCCACAGCCACGCTGGGTATTCGTGTCGCCGGGGAATGGCGTAACATTTTGGATTTTGTGAACGCCCTCTATGCCGAACCGTTGGTGTTACAGACCACAGAGGTGGCTATTTCCACCCCATCGGACAGTCCAGACATTGTGCAACTCGACCTAACCACATTCACCTATTGGCACTAATGTATGAATAGTATCACTCGTTTCCGTCAACTCATCGTTCCCGCCTGCACCTTGCTCATTCTCTCAAGCACTTTAGCGTTGGCCTGGCAGCTCTACACCGTTGCCTATGTCCCACTGTTTGGGGAAGGTAATGTGATAGCGATCACAACTGATGATTATACCTTGCCGCAAAACAAATTGGATACGATACTGAAAAAAATTGAGGAAAAGCAGGATTTTACCGTAGATGTGACGACGTTACGGAACCCGTTTGTGTACCGACCCTGACCGGTACAGATAAATTGACATCTGCTTGGGAGTGGGTTTGTCTTTGCTGACCGCTTCCCAACCATGAATGGGAAAGGCGTAAGACACCACACGTGTACCTGGTTTCAATTCCCGCTCTAACTTATCACGCAGTTTTTGTTGAATGGTTCTGGGCATACCGAAAATATAGATTACATCGGCAGCAGAGACGTCTAGATGAAATAAATTGCCCAATCTAAATCTGGCCGAACTAGAGCAAAGTAATTTCTTTATCTGACAGAATACATATAACGGCCAAGCGATTTCAATACCGGTCGCTTTGGCACCAAGTTTAGCGGCGGCAAACACCGCCTTGCCATCACCACAGCCTAAATCATAAAATACCTCACCCGGTTTTACTTGGGCTAAACGCAAAGCCCGATCAACATCCACTTGCCAGGTGGGTACCCACGGCGCAAACGAAATTCCCGCCACCGCCAGTGGAACCAGTACAAACAGCAATACTACTAGGACGATCCAGCTGATACTCACATGCGTTCAGCTGGGTAAATCTTTAACTGGCCGCCGGCTTGTAGTTCAATCACATCGCGGCGTTTTACTTCATTTTTGAGCAGCAGTTCGGCAATACCATCTTCGACTCGATTTTGAATGAGGCGCCGTAACGGTCGGGCACCGAATTGCGGATGATACCCTTGCTTCACCAACTCGACCACGGCTTCAGTGGTCCAACGTAAGGTGAGACCCTTCGGAGCCAGTTGCACTCCCACCTTACGCAACAGTAATTCGCACACCGCAAACAATTCATGTGGTTCCAGTGGAGTAAAAATAGCCACGTGATCAAAACGATTAAGCAGCTCAATTTTGAAAAACTTCTGCAAAATTCCCTCGTTCAGTAGCTGCTCCCGAATATCATCATGATTAACGCCAGCTTGATAGCGTTGCTGGATTTCCGGAGTGGCGGCATTGGAAGTGGCGATGATCATGGCGTTGGTGAAATCTGCTGTCCGACCTTGGGTATCCGTTAATCGACCATCATCCAAGACTTGCAAAAATACATTATGCACTGCGGCACTGGCTTTTTCGAACTCATCCAATAACACGATGGCAAACGGCATTTGGC
>CAYZUI010000012.1:0-3545 GCA_964481945.1 uncultured Gammaproteobacteria bacterium | reverse complement strand
ATAAAGTACGGGGTTAGAGTTTTATCTGCAATCTTTATATTTATCAAAGTTATTGTTGATGTAGCGTATCGTCGCTAACAACTGTCTTTTGTTTCCAATCTCGGTATAGTGGTATCCTTTTGCCCAAAGCCGTTTACGACCAATTTCTAATAAGGATTGCTTTTCTTTCATACACAATGGCACCTTTATCACGACCTGATTTATTTGGCAATAACATCATCTTAACCCCGCACTTCAGGTGCGTGGGTTAAGACAAGGCTGGTCTATGAGGTATGGTATTACTAATCCACGTACGTATACACGCACCCTGTTTCACCATCATGGCTTCGGAGGATAGGTAACATGTGGAACCTAGATCTAACCCACGTACGTAAAGTACGGGGTTAGTTTACTGTTTTTTCACAGTCTCCTGCTGCAGGCGCACCTTGACGATGCTGTTAGCCGGTACGTCGTCACGCACAACAGCTCCGGGATAAATGATGACGTTATCTCCAATGATCGTACCCGGGTTCAAAATAGCGCCGGCGCCAATTTCTACGTCATTACCAATGATGGCGCCAAACTTAGTTAAGCCGCTGTCACGGATTACCCCACCATCAATTCTATAGTTGGCAATCATGGCGCCACCACCCAGATGGACATTCTTTCCCAAGACGCTGTCACCGACGTAGTTAAAATGCGGTAGAATAACGTGATCACCGAGAATGGAGTGTTTCACTTCGGTGGCGTGGCCAATCACGCAGTTGTTACCTATGCGACAATACGGCCTAATATAGGCACCCACACCAATCACGCAATTATCGCCAATCACCACCGGGCCTTCAATGACGGTAGTGGGGTGAATGGTGACATTCTTACCCACCACCACCTCGTGGTTCGTAAACGAATCCTTCAAATGCTGTAATGGCTCCCATGGTTGAGACATAGACAGAACGCTACTCTAAAAGTTTAATCTGGTCAATCTTATTATCCAGTTGCTGGTACTGATTACTGACTCGATCCAGCGCCGCTTTGGCATTGGTTAAATGGGTAGTCAACACATCCAGCTCTCGCCCAAACTTATCCGAATCTTTTTGAATACTTTGCAGTGAAGTTAAAATCCGTTTGGCTTGTTCTTCCACTTTTTTACCTTGCATACCAATCAGTAACACCTTCAAGAAATAATAGAAACTGTTGGGCGACACCAATAATATTTTCTGAGCTTGCGCATACGGCATCAATTCCTCGTCATCCCGAATAATTTCGTAATAAATCGCTTCGGATGGAATATACATTAAGGCAAAGTTAACTGTCCCCTCTTCGGGCATGATGTACTTCCTAGAAATGTCGGCAATGTGCTTTTTGACATCGCGCTGAAATAATTTACGGTAAGTCAGTTGGTCGGCTTCTGTTTCGGCCTTGACCAATTGATCAAAATTGACTAATGGGAACTTTGCGTCAATCCCAATAAAACCGTTATCGGTTTTGAGCAAAGCATCAACCACTTCTCCGGTTTTGAATTTATACTGCATCTCAAAATAGGCTTGAGGAAAATTCTGCGACAGTAAGTCTTTTAAGACTTGCTCCCCAATATTGCCGCGTAATTTGGGTGATTGCAGGAACTGTTGCAAATCACGCATACTCCGGCCGATTTCCTGCACTTGCCCTAATTCCTTATTGACGGCGCCAATCACTCGGGCCGCGTTATCCAGCCGGGTATGCATGCCCTGAATATTCTGATTCAGCATGCTTAAAGCAGCTGAATCATCCGGCCGCTTCAGGCGTTTATCCAGCCACAGCCATAGCGCCACGGAACACAGCACAAACACGATGGAAGGTATCAACCAAGTCAACATGCAGCCAGTGTATCAGCTATACCGGAACAGTTCAAATGCGTTTTGTGTTGTTTGTTTGGCTATTTCCTCAAAGGACACGTTATGTAATTTAGCCAACTCCACCGCCACAAACCGAACATAACTCGGTTCATTGCGTTGTCCGCGATGTGGTACCGGTGCCAAGTACGGTGCATCAGTTTCTAACAATAATCGATCCAATGGCACGGCCTCGGCGCTAGCACGCACGGCGGCCGCATTCGGAAATGTGACAATACCGGTGAACCCAAGATAAAAACCTAATTCGAGAAATTGTCGGGCGTAATCCGGTGTTCCGGTATAACAGTGAATAGTGCCACGTATTTTACCACCGTAATCCTTCAGGATGGTAAGCAAATCGTCAAAGGCATCTCGACAATGGATAATCACCGGTAAATTCAGGGCCATGGCCACTTCGATATGTTGACGCAGTACATCCTGTTGGACACTAGCTAAACCATCCGTATGGTAATAATCTAAACCACATTCTCCAATGGCCACTACTCTGGTAGATGATTGGGCTAAGGCCTGATAGCGAGCTGGGTCAAACTGTTCAGCTTTGGCTCTTATTTTTTGTGTTACCCCTCCAAACGTCTGCTCCTCAACGATATCTTTAAACAAATGTAGTGGATGTAAACCGACGGCGGCATACACTAAACCACCCAGTTCGTCCGCAATCGCTACCGACCGCTGGGATGATTCCCATTGCGTACCCACATTGGTCACTACAATATCTTGCTCGGTAGCCCGCTGAATGACACTGCGATAGTCTTCGAGAAACGGCTGAAAATTAACGTGGGTATGAGTATCTACCAGTTGAGCCATACCAGATCACTGATCAACACATACCATGATCCCACTGTGCTCCCCGCCAGCGCTGGAACATTCGGCGCAATGACTGTACCCACCAAGAGGATGCCGCCTACCACAAAGACCAAGCCGCCGGCTAAACGAATGACCAACTTCACGATCGGAATCCAACTGACTAATTTGAGGATACGGTCAAATACATTGGCTCCAATGGCGAATACCAGGCCGGTGGCCCCGAGTATAATCCAATCCAGTGTGGTCATAAGATTCTGGGAAATAAAGCGGTTAATTTTGTTATCCGAGGTTGCGCAAAGTGCTGTTGTATCGTCTGGGCGGTGGTTGGTAAAAATGGTTCTAACGCCAAACCGATATCCTGGACCATGACCACCAACTGCGCCAATACGCTCTGTAGTTTATCAAGGTTGCTCTTGCTGTACAACTCCCACGGTTTTTCATCATCCACCAATTTATTGGCAGCTCGGATAATTTTCCAAATCTGTTCCAGACCTTCATTAAAACGATATTGCGAGATCAGTCGATACACATCCTCTAAAGAATATTCCATTTCTGGCAATTCACCATTGGGCACGATCCCGTCCAGATACCGTTCCACCATATTCGAAACACGACTGACTAAATTGCCCAAGTCATTGGCTAAATCAGCGTTATAGCGTTCGACAAATTTAGCTTCCGAGAAATCGCCGTCTTCCGCTGACGGAATTTCCCGCAACAAATAGTAGCGGACGGCGTCGGCGCTATAACTGTGAATCAAACTAAATGGGTCCACCACATTGTTTAAGGATTTGCTCATTTTTTGGCCATTGACAGACACGTACCCGTGAATAAAAATGGCTTTTGGCACCGGCAACCCGGCGGACAGCAACA
>CAYZUI010000011.1:0-1943 GCA_964481945.1 uncultured Gammaproteobacteria bacterium | reverse complement strand
TGCTCCAACACTGCAGCGGCATCCCGGAATTCTTTATACATTTTCAAATGATCGGTCAAATTCGTTAATGGCTCTTCATCGTCAGCCATTAAGTACGGCAATAATTCGCGTGATTTTAGGTAGAGTAACCGCGTGGCCACAACCAAGAAATCAGCCAGCTCTTCTGGATACAATTCTTCGATCTTATCAATGTAGGCAATGAACGATTCGGCAATATCGGCTAAAGCGATATCGGTAATAGCTAACTTTTCCTGCTCGATCAATTGGAGCAAGACGTCCAGCGGCCCTTGAAACTGTTCTAATTTGATTTGGTACGTCGCCATCGCACAATACTTTGAATAAGCGGCACAGCTAACAAAATGATATTCACCAAAAAGATGCCTAAGGCTAAACCGCCGGCTACTCCAATAGTGGATTTGTCGTAACCATATTTCCAATCATAATCTAGATCATCAAACAGATCGTTCCAGGAGGCAACGATGGTGAGAATGGAAACCATCACTGTAAAAACAGCTACCAACCACTGGCCGGAATGAGCCGCCGTCCGCCAACCAGCTGATTTTGTTTTTATTCGAATAATCGTTGCGACAATAGCCACCCAACCAATCGGGGAAATCATAACGCCACCGATCACCAACAATGTCATAACAATCATGAGGAGTAGTACCGAGGCAATTTCGGAAGCACTCCAAGTAGAACCATAATTGGTATCGGTATCGTTATCTGGCGCAGCGGTTAGAAACACGTCATCGGTCATCTCCGCGGCTGTCAGACTAGCCGATAAGTGAGTGAGAAAATATTTTTTTTCGGCCGGTTCTATCCAAGGATTCCCATCGGTATCATGCGCTAACGTAGTGATCTCGTCCCGCTTTACCCAATCACCATAATCGTTATAAAACTGACTAGCCTCAACTTTATGATCACTAAATATATACAAGTCAATCGATTGATAGGTAGCCATATCATCCGTCACTGCGGAAATACGCAGCGGGTAAACCAAGTTGGCAGTGCTGAAGGTGAGTTGGACCGGTACGGCCTGACCGGTATGTAAGGCTTCCGCCACTGTACTATCGATACTTTCAGCATTGATTTTCATAGCGGTAAAATACCAACCGGCGGCAATGTAATCATTTAAGATATATTGTTTCTTTTTGGGAAACTGGTAGCCGTTGTCATTCAACCAGGTCAATAAATCTTGACTCGAGGTCGCTTCCAATACCGTGACATCATAATAATCCACTTGTTTCTCTGCCACGACAGTCACCCCAGTATCTGCGGCCGATTCTTCCGACAAGATTCCGGTAGAATACCCAGGCGAGTAATCATAATAATCATCGCCATACATCAAATCATCTATAGCAGAAAATAATGTGCGTGAACCTCGCTCCACTTCCGGTTGGCTGGGGGTGGGAATAATCCAGGCAAAATCTTTGGCTGTGCCTTGATACGACATGCCAACTACCAGCGTTTCTGTTTGCGTATCTGCTTCATAAAACAAGGCGGCGGTTTGACCGGTTTCATACATGTAGTAATCTGGCATGGGCATGATGGCACCATCGGCTCTAGCCACAACGGGCAAACTGGCCAAGCCAAGTACTATCAATGTGTGTTTGAACGTCATATGTTTTTAATACCTAACTCGGTTAATTGATTAGTGGGTACGGGGCCTGGGGCATCCATCACCGCCGTGCGACCATGGGTAGTCATGGGGAAGGCCTGCACTTCACGCAGATACTGTTCGCCGGTTAAATTCATCAGCATCCGTTCAATACCCATACCGATACCGCCATGCGGTGGAAAACCATAACGAAAAGCTTCCAGCATATGGCCGATACTAGCAGTAATTTCTGGTTCGGAATATCCCATCACTTGATAGGTCGCTTTGAGAATATCAGGACGATGGGCTCGAATGCTGCCGCCACCGGTTTCGTGCCCATTACACA
>CAYZUI010000010.1:0-2114 GCA_964481945.1 uncultured Gammaproteobacteria bacterium | reverse complement strand
TGTCGGGATTCGCCTTTAAGAACCGCGCTGATCGCGTGGACGCGCGGACGACCGCTCCTTTGAACGGCAATGCGGGTGGGTAGAGTAGACATAATCATGAATAAAACATGCAAAAAATCCGCCTGGGGGCGGAGTAAACGGGCAACGATTCCTAAACAAAAATAACTTAGGAAACGGTGCCCATGAGATGGTGACGAACTTGGTTAGAGACGAACAAATTCATAGCGTGTCGGCAGTGTAGGTGATTAGACGTAAACTGTCAAGAGTCTCTTAACGATTTTTCGCGGCGGCCATGGCAAAACTGAAAAAATATCGTTGGAGTGATTCGGTGCTTGATTGATAGTGATTATCTCCATAAAAATGGTCACATAATACCTCCCGAGCTCGGACGATCTCTTTGAGGCGCTCATGCCAACGTCGATCAGCTATGGTCAGATCAATGAGTTCAAGAGCGCGATCAATTGATCGCTGACTACTGACCGAATCCCCTTTTTTCATCCATTTTGTAATTCACAGTACGGTGATTGTAGACTACTGTCTTCAGAATTTTCTGCCATAGGCGGATTAAGAGGATAAAAACTTAGTGATATCAGTAACGGCTTGATGGACTATTTTTTGCATGTTGACCTGATTATAGGGTGGAAAAATATCTAAAGGAACCGCCTGAATAGAGTGAGCGGCCGCTAAAGCCACCAGCCAACTGGTAGGATCAGCATTTGGATAAATGGTATCCCAATACGATGTCCAACTACGCACATCGGTTTGTCGTGCAATACAGGCAAGGTCGAAGTAATCTTTATATTCCTCCCTCGAACAAATTGCCGATAACTTCATGATCGTGATATCAGGGATGCTGGCTAATCGAAAGTTATCCCTAATTAATAATGGTTGCAGTAATGCATCGGTACGAGAAATGAATGATACTTTCACACCATCAATTAAGCACCATAACGTATCTTTCTGTTCAAAGGTAACCTGGACTGATTTGAATTGAGAAATATCTTCTAGTCGGCCTCTTAATTGCTTAGTATCTATATGACTGGCAATAAAATAATCAAGATCAACACTTTTACGATGACCAATTTGCAAGGCAAGAGCCGTGCCACCAGCTAAATAATATCCGGGATCGCAACCATTGAAAATGCCCTTGGCAATTTCAATCATGGCTGTAGTGATGGCAACCGAATGTAGGTTCATGCCAACAAGTAATGCTCAAAATAATAGTATTTTCTTTCGGGCATAGCGGTTGGTTTCATACGATGCAGTACTGCCCGCACGGCTGGCAGGCCATGTTGTTTGATGATTTGAGTAATCAAATGAATACCACCATACGTTAGCGCTCTTTGAATAACAAATTGTTGTGGCAATGTACTAATCTGACCAGGTGGAATATCCCACAAGACAGTTTGAATATCTACATTTTTCATCATCTTACTAATAGTTTACATCAAAAATGACAAAAAATCAAGGTCACAAAATATCGTTTGTATACAGAAGATCAGTAGCCCCACGGGGAATCGAACCCCGATTTGAGCGCTGAGAACGCTCCGTCCTAACCGTTAGACGATAAGGCCAAGTTTTTGCCCGCCTCTACTGCCATATCAACCAAGCGATTGGCATAGCCGAATTCGTTATCGTACCAGCTGACGACTTTCGCCAAATTTCCACCAACCACCAGAGTGAGCGATAAATCGACAATGGATGATTCAGATCGCCCAATAATGTCATGCGATACAATTGGTTCAGTGGTGACAGCTAACACACCTTTGTAACTGCCGGAGTTGGCGGCATCGGTTAATGCCTTGTTCACCTCTTCAACAGTGACAGCGCTTTTAGTAATCATCGTCATATCTGACACTGAACCAGCTGGTGTGGGAACGCGCAAGGCAAAGCCATCAAAGATGCCTTGGTAACTAGGCATGGTTCTGCCAAAGGCTTTGGCCGCACCGGTGGAGGTGGGAATAATATTCAGGGCGGCACCTCGGGCTCTGCGCAGATCCCCTTTGTGGGTACCGTCAACTAAATTTTGATCCGCCGTATAGGAATGAACAGTGGTCATCATGGCTTTTTCTACACCAAAGGTATCCATCATCACCTTCATCACTGGACCAATA
>CAYZUI010000009.1:0-3585 GCA_964481945.1 uncultured Gammaproteobacteria bacterium | reverse complement strand
TGCCTTGTTCAATCAATAGTTTCAGGGTTTTTAATATAGCCAGATCAACTGCACTTACATTTCGGTTGGTTACCGCCAAGTGGTCAATATCGGCAGGCGACAAATCTTTTAAATTATATGAATCATACACCCTTTTAACTCCACTCATTTCTTGGTCAGTTTCAGCCTGTAATACCGGGTCGCTATTAATGATAACGTTTTGATAAAATGTTTGACCTGGTGGAAGTTCAGGCATCATGCTTGTCAATCTGCTAGTTGCTTGTTCAGCTACTAATCCTCGTACATCAAGCCGATCAACCATCAGTGGTGTGCCTTCCGGCCTACGCTCACTGTTAGTTTTACGTTCAATTTCATACAAACCAACAATTGGTTCAATCAAGGGAATTGTATCATGCTCTTTATCAAGAATTGGCACGATTAATGTTTTTACAAAGATACCATAATCAGCTAGATGAACGGGTAATTCTTCCAAAAGAAAATGAGCATATTTATCTTCGCTGTACGCTGATAATGATAAATCGGGAAGGTCGATTCGTAATTTCTCCCACCACTGTTTTTTAACCGAATCCAGGGCATCCGATGATATAGATTCATCTTGTAAAGCAGCCGCCACCTTTTCTTGCAGGGAGGCTACAGCAACGATCAATCTCTGAACTTCGGGTGTGCGTTCAAGAGCGTGTTCCGGGTAGTTAATTTTTATTTTATGCGCATCAAAAAACAATGTCTCAAGTTTGGAATCTTGGCTGTGTTCGCGGGCCGACAGCACCTCCAAGCCTTCACCGGCTACCACAAAAGCGGCTGCTCCGCCCGCCGCCACTAAACCGCTTTTTAAAAATTCTCGTCGGGTCGGTGTACGATTTGATTTTCGCTGCTTACCAGGTGGTGGTCGACGATCCGGTCTCATAGTCGTATGTTATTAAAGGTTATGGTACAGAGTAGCAAAAAAAGTATATGTTTTCAAGAGACCTTGATATTCTATGGTTCGATAAAGCATGCTAACATTCATTCTATGAGTCATCGTGAATCTTCTAGAAAACAAGGAAGACCGTTCCTCCCACCCGTTTACGGACTCCGTGTAACATATATTGTCCTACATGCCTGTTTGCCGGTGGTGAGTGCACTGACGTTTGTGGCCAAGGATGCGTTAGTGTTTGACCCTATCAGTTATATATTTATCGCCATATCTATCATTGGGTTGATGGTCAGTTTATCATTTAATTTCAACAACCTACCGAACAGTATCGGGGGGATGGTTAAACTATTTTTATTCCCACTGCTATTTATTATTATCGCGCAACTATTTTACCACGAAGGCTGGATAATCAATTTAGCCTACCTCACCACCCAAGAGTTATTGAGTGCTACAATGGTTAGTAGCTGGTTGTGGTGGCAGGAGAGAAAACAACCACCATCAACGGATCGTACTTTTCGCTGGTTTCTTGGGGTAATGGCTAGTGCGCAGATTATCTCTACCTCGGCCATTTATTATTCAGCCTACCGCTTAGATCAATCTAGTCCAAACTGGTTACTGGCCATCACCGTGGTGTATATGGTAACTAGTGCAGCGCTTGAAGCCAGGTTGGTAACACGTATGGAAAATAAATTAGAAGAAAAATCGATAAATTAGTTGGCTGCCTAGGAAAAGCAGGATGATCACCAAAACGGTTTTGAGAAACACGCGCGGCACCCATTGCACAAACCGACTACCAAGTAGCACACCAGGGATGGAACCAATCAATAAACTAAGTGTTAATCCCCAATCGATATTGCCGGAAAAAAGATGCACCATCCCTGCTGTCAGTAACAGAATAGTGGCATGCACAATGTCGCTGCCAATCAGCTTGCGCGTGCTGGTATTGTAAATCACCAACATCAGTACCAACATAATACTACCAGCACCCACCGAGGTGAGACCCACCAAAAAACCACCAAAGACTCCCGTGGCGATCGTGAAACCGGCTTGGTGATGTTCCACTCGAAAAAACGCATGCAGGCGTTGTTTGATACCACGGACATCAAAGAAAATACTAATAAACAATAACACTGCCGAACAACTAATGGCCAAGCCAATGGCAAGTTTTAGGTAGTCGTTCGCCAGTGGTGTGAGATCATGTAAATAATCAGTTAACAATGCTCCAATGATTGCGCCAGGCACTGAACCGTAGGCTAAACGTCGAACAATACGCATGTCGACCGTTTTTTGTTTGATATGAACGGCCGACCCTACTAGTTTGGTAATGGCCGCGTAGACAATATCTGACCCGACGGCGATGACTGGATCATAATGTAAAAAGGTAATTAAGATCGGTGTCATCATCGCTCCACCGCCCATACTGGTCATGCCAATCATTAATCCAATGACAAAACCAATGACAATAATCGTGAACATAGCGTATAGAATAACACCAAATTCTACACATTGACAGCGCTAGTATTATTCACTATTATACCGAAGCTAGTAATGCGAGAGTAGCTTCAGCCAAAGGCTGATCCGCCTCTGGCGGACAGTTGGTAGAAGTTACCAAAATAATGCGAGAGTAGCTCAGTTGGTAGAGCGTCTCCTTGCCATGGAGAAGGTCGCGGGTTCGAGCCCCGTTTCTCGCTCATCTACAAAAAATCTTATGGAAACAAACCCCTTAGAAACAGGCGCAGCCTATATTCGACAGTGTCGATCACTCGGGTTTAGTGATCCTGAAATTGTTCAAGCACTTCAAAAAACCGGTTGGCAAACTATGGATATTCAAGCCGCCTTACTGCAAGCCGCGGTGGCTGAGCCGACCAAAAAATCTTCCAACCACTGGCTGTGGATTATTTTGGTAAGTTTATGTGCCGCTTTGATCGTTGCGGCAGGGATCGTTACCTGGTTATTTACGTCTAGTCGGATCAATTGACGATTTCATCAAATATTAGTATTCTCGATGTCACATCCTTCAACTCTCCCGCCATCGGCGGGATCGCCCAGGACTTTCGTCTCAATCGTAGGCCGCAGGCCTTGAGCGAACGTGAGTGAGTCGAAAGGCCGGGATGGTGGAACTGGTAGACACACAAGACTTAAAATCTTGCGGCCGTAAGGCCATGAGGGTTCGATTCCCTCTCTCGGCACAATAGAATATCTATTCAATGTTAGGAAAAAACCAAAAGTAGACTTTTAAACTCAATAAGTAGACTTTTAGAAATTGAGCTTTAAATCGGTGTGCTTCACTAATTGCGTGACTACGAGTTTATCTTTAAACCAAATCCTGACTTCGGCCAGCCCGGCTTGGACATTCGGGACAATCCTTAAATCCACCGTCTGTCGTTGTGAGACCCCCGGTACAGTGATGTCTAGGTTGTGAAAAGATATTTTTCGGTAGTTGTCGACCACCCGCTGGTCGCGCAACGCAAAGATATCCTTACTCGATGTAAACGGTGGTTGAATCGTAAAGGGTCGAAACAAGGTTTGGCCGGTATGGATCGCTTGGTCGAATCTGACGCTTGGAATTTGCTTGGTTGTGGAATGCACCCAGACATGGTTGTATTGATACACCAGTTCTTTTAACACCCGCCTCACCTCTGCGGGCTCGGTAATGTGCTCCTTGGCGCACG
>CAYZUI010000008.1:0-4681 GCA_964481945.1 uncultured Gammaproteobacteria bacterium | reverse complement strand
GAAGGAATTGGCCGAAAAGTAGAGACGCATTGCAATGCGTCTCTACTTTTATTTCACCGACCGAATTTCTTTCTTTAATATAACCACTGACTTCTTCAGCATCTTCTTTTCTTTGGCATTCAAAGGCACTTCTAATTCTTTCACGATACCGTATCGGCCAATCACCGAGGGAGTGCTCACGGAAACATTGTTGATACCATATTCACCACGCAGTACCGACGACACAGGAAAGATACCGTGCGTGTCATTCAATATAGCGCGCACCAGTTGATTCACACAGGTGGCAATCGCTAAATTAGTAGCCCCCTTTTTCTTAATAATGTCATATACCACTGTCCGCACCGTATAATGTATCGCCCACATGGCCTTTTCGTTATAGTGGGGCATAGCTTGGAGTGGAATGGAGCCAATGTTAGCAGTGCTCAAAGCCGGAAAAGAACTATCACCATGTTCACCTAACACATAGGCATGCACATTGTGAGCATTCACTCCAAAGTATCTAGCCAAATAGGATCGGAACCGGGCAGTATCTAAGACAGTGCCTGTGCCAAATACGCGCTGATGTGGGAAGCGAGAATATTTCAGGGCAAAATACGTCAGCACGTCTACCGGATTCGTCACAATCAGCAAAATACTATCCGGGGCATACCGTTTTACTTCGGTAACGACTCCTTTAAGGATTTTGATATTTTTACCCAACAACTGGAGGCGGGTTTCACCGGGCGCTTGGGCAGCTCCGGCGGTCATGATCACAATATCTGAATCCTTAATATCTTTATACGATTTTGAACCAACAAACTCGGTGTGGTTCATAAAGGCTGCACCATGCTCAATATCGAGCACTTCACCCCTGGCTTTTTCTAAATTACGATCAATTAATACAATCTCACTAGCGGTACCATCGAGGGCCAGAGCAAACGCTGTAGCGGTACCGACATTTCCGGCACCAATAATAGTTACTTTTCCAGGCATGTATATATTATAGCATATTTCGTTTATAATAGAGACATGTCAAAAATAGGCGCACACGTTTCTGCCGCTGGAGGATTATTTCATGCTCCGCTCAATGCCGCTCAAGAGAAACTAGAAACGTTCCAAATGTTTTCGCGTCCGCCACAATCATTCAAGTGTCCACCACTGGATGACGCTACTGTGGAAACATTTAAACAAGCGGTTAAAGAGCAGGGTTTTAGTACTTATTACATTCACGCGCCCTATCTCTTAAACTTAGCTTCCGCCAAGCCGTCATTGCGCTATGGCTCCATCACCATGCTCAAACAAGAACTGGAGCGCGGCAGTCGTTTGGGTGTGCGTGGGGTGATGTTTCATATCGGTAGTGCTGCCAGCCAGCCTAATCGGGCGACGGGCATCAAAGTGGCCATGGCGAGTTTGAATAAAATTTTGGATGGCTATACAGGTTCGTGTCTGTTATTGCTCGAGAATGCAGCTGGGAGCGGTAGCGTATTGGGCTGTACCTTCGTTGAATTAGCTCAACTCTATAAAGGGATTAAAAAAAATAAGAATAAAGTTGGATTTTGTTTCGATACGGCGCATGCCTTTGGTTCCGGGTACGATTTACGCACTCAAGCTGCAGTGAATAGAACGATCGCGGAATTTGATGCCAAGGTCGGGCTGGAACACTTAATCTGTATTCAAGCCAATGATTCTAAAGTAGAGTTCAACAGCAAAAAAGATCGCCACGAACACATTGGGCAAGGGAAAATTGGTGCCGCCAGCTTTGGATATTTGCTCAACCATCCCAAATTAAAGCGACTCGACTTTATTTTGGAGACTCCGTTGGCTGGTCGCGCTAATGATGTGGCGGTATTAAAAAAACTCCGACGTTCATGAAGCTCACCATCTTAGGCTGTGGCCGATTCCACATTACCTCCAATTATAATTCCACCGGTAATTTAGTCTCCACCGAGACCACGAATGTATTAATGGACTTCGGTCGTGGTTGTTTACAGGCGCTCACTAAGCTAGGTAAAGGCGTAGCGGATATCCAGGGCATTTGTATCAGCCACACGCATCCCGATCACGTAGCGGATCTTTTGTCGTTCTTTCAGATTTTTTTTATCACTTGCCCCAAGCAACCACTAACGATCATTGGGCCAAGTGGTATTGGCCAGTGGTACAACACGATAGCACATCTAGTGGGTGAAGAACCGCCGGCCCAGGTAGTCGTTTTGGAGGCACCCAGTGATGTGGTGATGATTGCTGATCTTGCCATTACTACTGCGCCAATGACGCATAATGTTCCGGATGTTGCTTTCCGCCTAACTCATCAGGGGAGGAGCGTAGTCTATTCTGGAGATACCGGAATGAATGATCAGTTGATACCATTTGCTCAAGAATGTGATGTGTTGTTGCTGGAATGTTCGAATATCCCTGGCCAAGTTACCACCCATCATTTAAACGAGCAACAATGTGCCGACATTGCGCAACGATCCCGAGCCAAACGATTATTACTCACCCACTATGGTGACCAACCATTTAGTGGTACACTGGAACGAGCTAAGGAATTATTGACGATTAAGGTGTAGGTATGCAAGTTTTTAAAGAGTTCGCCATCGGATTAGCTCTGCGGTCCGGCAATATGTTGATGAAAGAGTTCCGGGCCTTATCACCGGAGCAGATTCGGTTTAAAGATAAACGGGAATTGGTGACCAAGCATGACTTGAAAGTGAATCGCTTCCTGGTAGAGAAAATTCGACACGCCTTTCCCAGCCACAATATTTTATCTGAAGAAGAGGGTCTCAAAAAAGGCAAAGGAAAACACGGCGGGTATCAGTGGGTGGTGGACCCGTTAGATGGCACCACCAATTTTATTATGCGTCATACATTTTTTACGACCACGCTCGCCTTGTTGAAAGATGGTGAGCCAATTATTGGTGTCATCCATGCACCGTATACCCGCGAGTTATTTGTAGCGGAAAAAGGTAAGGGAGCCCGTCGCAACGAAATCCGCATACATGTATCAGATGAAGATAGTCTCAAGACCTCTTTTTTGTGCTTTGCCTATTCCCACGAACGTAAGTCACTGCAACGAGCGGTGGCGGCCTATCAACATTTTGAATTCGAAGCCCGATCAATGCGTCACTTCGGTTCGTCCTCGCTTGAGTTGGCGTTTGTCGCTGCCGGTCGGGTGGATGGCATGATTATCACCCCACCCGTGAGAATTTGGGATGTTGCGGCGGGTATGTTGATGGTACGTGAAGCCGGCGGCAAAGTGACAGATTTTATGGGTGATCCAAATTCGATTACGGAAAACGGTTTAGTGACCACCAACGGTAAAATACACAAACAACTCTTAGGTGTGATCAGAGATAAAAAGATTTAAAGCCCGTCGTTACGGTTTGGTTTTGAACGCCACCCAATCACTGAAGTCTCCACAGCCAGCGGCATTACACGCCCGGGACCGGAATTGATAATTTGTCCCAGCCTTGAGCTTGTTGACGACTTTAGTTGTTTTCGTCACCTTATACTTTGTCCACTGTTTCATTTTCGACACACCCTTTTTCCGTATTTGCAAGTCATAACGGGTGACGACAGAACCGGCCGGTTTTTTCCAAGACAATTTAGCTGACGTTGAGGTAATTTGGGCTGCGTGTAAGCTTTTCTTCAATACTGGATTTGGTGCAAAGGTAACTTGGCCAGTGGTAGAAGCGGAGAAGCGGGATAGGTGTTGCGTTTGAATCACCAGAGTATCGTCTTTAATATCCGAAGCCATACCATCAAACAAGTTAGTGCCCAAAGCTTCATTATAGTAAGAGGCGGACACTTCCGTTTCCGATACACCACCCAGCAATTGTTCATCTAACGGTAGACTAATAGTGGCAGCTTTGTTCAAGGTAGTGACTGGAATGCCTTCATCATCCACGACCCGTACATCATAGGCAATGCCCAACTGGCTCATGTCGCCAGTATTCACAAAGGATACTACCGGAGCCAGCGTCACAGTCACTTCACCGTCAAAGGCGGCAGCATACGCCGGCAAATTGACGGTTGCTCCCTCGGCATTACTTATCGAGATTGGTTCGTCAGCACTACCGGATATGGTCATGGCTGCTGGAAAATCGATGCCCGTTGCGGCTGGAGCAAAATCTTTACTATTCTCACCTTGCCCTACCGTGGCTTCGCTTTGCTGGACATAGAGTTCATCATTTTTTACTCCAGAGACCACTACATCCCATTCTCCGGGAGCAAGCTCTAAGGAGTACGCACCATTTTTGTTTACATCAACTGTTTCAGAACCGCCATCAGCGGAATAAGCCGTCACGGTAGCTGAATCTAACTTTCCAGAGACGCTCCCTTCCAGGGTGGTATTGTTATTATCTTGGAAGGCAGCGGTGAAACTATCATCTTGGTTAGCTGTCACAGTCACGATCTTGGTTTCTGGGGCAGTTTGTCCGGAAATATCCGGTGTCGTACCAAAAATTAGGGTATATTCGCCAACGGGAACATCAACAGAAACTTCACCTTCGCTGCTCGCTGTCGTAGTGATCGAGACAATTTCTTCCGGATTGACCTCACCCTTGGCTGCTTGTAAAGCCGGTAGGTTCGTCACCACTACTGGAGCTTCTGGAACGGGATTGCCTGCGCTATCGGCGATTGTTCCAGTGATGGTAGCTTCTTCCTGAAAAACCGGAATATTTTTGGCAGATTCTTCACCAGCCGT
>CAYZUI010000007.1:0-2019 GCA_964481945.1 uncultured Gammaproteobacteria bacterium | reverse complement strand
ATTATGCGTGAAAGTCCATTTGCCATCATCGGTTTTTTCAAAGAAAGGAAACTCCACTACCCAGGCAAACGCCAGTACCCCTTTGGCTTTATCTTCATCCGTCCGCAGATCAAATTTATCAGCGCCATAGGTTTGCATAGCTTCTGTGTAGGTGACACGAGGAAATGGTTTTTGTTTGATGGTGAAACCTAGAGCTTCAACGGCCTGTGTCACCATGTTCTCGACCAGGTTGAGAACGTCATTATATTCGACAAAAGCCATCTCGATATCTAGCTGGGTGTGTTCATACCCCCGATCCGCTCGGAGGTCTTCGTCACGAATACACCGTGCCAATTGAAAATACCGTTCAAATCCCCCGCCAATCAATAACTGCTTATACTGTTGGGGAGATTGCGGTAAAGCATAAAAAGAACCGGGATGTTTGCGTGATGGCACTAAAAAATCGCGTGAACCCTCTGGCGTGGATTTGGTTAATAACGGCGTTTCAATTTCCGTAAAATCATGCTGATATAAAAACTCCCGACATTTTTGGATATAGGCGCTCCGTAAGGTGAGATTGCGTTGCATCCGTTCGGTGCGTAAATCAAGGTACCGGTATTTCAAGCGCAGATCTTCCTCTACCGCCAAGGTATCTTTATTCACCTCAAATGGCGGCACGGCCGCTTTACTTAAGATCGTTAAATCGAGGGCCTCAATTTCAACGCTGCCACATACTTGATCGGCTTTAACCTGTTTGGCTGGACGGGCATTGACTTTACCCTTGATGCTGACGACATCTTCATGGCTTAAGCCACCGGCTGTGGCTAAGGCCTCGGCGTGGTTGGTTAAAAACACCACCTGACATACGCCCGATTGGTCACGCAGATCAATAAACACCATTTTGCCCATGTTCCGTCGCCGGTGCACCCAGCCCTGCAGGAGTACTTCCTGCCCTATCTGACCAACGGTATCCTTAATCCAACTGCGTTTCATCCAAGTACTATAGCGGTTTTATAGGCTTAGGGGTAGATCCGATTAATCATCCGCGGGAACGGAATGGTTTCACGAATATGTTTGGTACCAGATAGCCAACCGGTGATGCGTTCTAACCCATACCCAAAGCCGGAATGCGGTACGGAGCCATAGCGGCGCAAATCGAGATACCATTCATATTCGGCGCGAGGTAACTTGAACTCGTCGAGTTTTTTGACGAGTAAATCGTAATCATGAATACGTTGTGAACCACCGATAATTTCGCCATAGCCTTCGGGAGCTAACAAATCAGAGCATAACACATGAGCGGGATCGGCTGGATCCGGTTGCATATAGAAAGCTTTTACTTTGGCCGGATATTTCATGACAAATACTGGCACATCATGCTGGTTGGTAATCATGGTTTCATCATCGGCGCCTAAATCATCATCTTCCTTGATATCACTGCCCAGTTTATGTAACTCTTGCACGGCATCTTGATGAGCAATACGCACAAATGGTTTGTCCAACACAGTCTGGAGTGGCTTGGTGTCGCGCTCGAGAATGGTTAGTTCTGCTTGGTTATGTTCTAAGACATACCGCACGATGGCTTTGATTAAGGCTTCTTGAATATCCATGCTGCCTTGGTAATCCACAAAGGCCATTTCTGCATCCATCATCCAGAATTCAGTGAGATGACGACGGGTTTTAGATTTCTCGGCACGAAACACTGGACCGAAGTCGAATACTCGACCGTGGGAAAAAATAGCGGCTTCAATATAGAGCTGTCCGCTTTGGGTTAAATATGCCTTACCGATATCAAAATAATCCATTTGAAACAGTTCGGTAACACTTTCACACGAGTTCGGTGTGAGAATCGGAGCATCAATTTTAATAAAGTGCTGACTATTGAGATGTTGGTAGGTGGCGTTGATGACGGAATTTCGAATCCGTTGAATGGCCCACTGCTTTGGTGAACGCAGCCACAGGTGACGATGCTCTAACAAAAAATCTGGACCATGATCTTTTTTACCAATCGGAAATTCTTGGGTGGGAACCTGAATAGGT
>CAYZUI010000006.1:0-2643 GCA_964481945.1 uncultured Gammaproteobacteria bacterium | reverse complement strand
AAGGATCGCCCGCAGCACATTACCTTGGTCTTGTTTACCTCTAATCGTGGCTTGTGTGGTGCGTTCAACAGTAACATTATGAAACGAACGTTGCGCTTGGTGCATGATCATGGCCGCGCCAACGTTGCACTGATCGCGATTGGTAAGAAGGGTGTGAACACACTCAATACCGTTGGCTTTAAGGCTGATTTCGCCTACGCCAAGGATGACAGCGCGAAGAATACTGGATCGGTTAGTGAGATTACGGCCCATATCTACAAACAATTTAAGGAGGGCAAAACTGATCGTGTACTGGTGCTGTATACGGATTATCGCTCAGCGGTGTTGCAGGTGCCCGTGGTTCGCCAGTTATTTCCACTAATTCAAACGGGTAGTATTGCTGAGGCGGTTGGGAACGTCACCGACGTGAAAAAATCAGACACGCCGCATATGTTAAAGGCTGATTATCTGTACGAACCAACCAAACTTGGGGTATTGGAATACGTGGTGCCACGGTTAGCGGAAGCCCAGATGTATCAAGCCTTACTGGAAAGCAATGCTTCAGAACACAGCGCTCGCATGGTAGCCATGAAAAATGCCACAGATTCTGCCGGTGACATGATCGATGAACTGGTGTTGGCCTTTAACCGCGCGCGCCAAGCCAGTATCACAAAAGAAATCGCAGAAATTTCTGCCGGTACGGCGGCCGTGGCTTAATTAGATTATTAATAACACTTATTTATGAATGGCAAGATAGCACAAGTAATCGGACCGGTGGTGGACGTGGCCTTCGAGGGAGATTTGCCGGCACTGTATGACGCTCTGGAAGTAGCCAACGGAGATCGAACAGTGGTGCTGGAAGTGCAAGCCCACATTGGTTCATCCTCTGTGCGTACCATCGCTATGGGTTCCACGGATGGGTTACAGCGCGGCGTTAGTGTGACGGCCACAGGTCGACCAATTTCTGTACCAGTCGGTAAACCAGCGCTGGGACGTATTTTTAATGTCACCGGTGATGTGATTGATGGCGGCGCAGCCATCGCCAAGGATGTGAAGCGTAATAGTATTCATCAACCCGCTCCACGGTTTGAGGATCAATCAACCAAGGTGGAAATTCTGGAAACCGGTATTAAGGTCATTGACTTGATCTGTCCCTTTACCAAGGGTGGTAAAGTGGGCTTGTTTGGTGGAGCTGGTGTGGGTAAAACCGTCATCGTGCAGGAATTAATCAATAACATCGCTACGGCGCATGGTGGCTATTCGGTGTTTGCCGGCGTGGGTGAACGGACCCGGGAAGGGAATGATCTGTATCATGAAATGAAGGATGCTGGTGTGCTCGACAAACTTGCCATGGTGTTTGGTCAAATGAATGAACCACCAGGAGCCCGGGCACGGGTAGCCTTAACCGGTTTAACCATTGCCGAACATTTCCGTGATGTGGATCATCAAGATGTCTTGTTGTTTGTGGATAACATTTTCCGGTTCACCCAAGCTGGCTCAGAGATGTCTGCCCTGCTCGGCCGTATTCCATCTGCCGTCGGGTACCAGCCGACATTGGCTCAAGAAATGGGTGGTCTGCAAGAACGGATTACCTCGACCAAAGATGGTTCTATTACCTCTGTCCAAGCCGTCTATGTGCCGGCCGACGACTTAACTGATCCGGCTCCGGCTACCACCTTCTCTCACTTGGATTCCACCGTAGTGTTAAACCGGTCCCTGGCTGAGTTAGGTATTTATCCAGCGGTCGATCCACTGGATTCCACTTCAACTATTCTGTCTCCCCAAGTAGTGGGTGAAGAGCATTACAAAGTGGCTCGCGATGTGCAAAAAGTGCTGCAACGCTACAAAGATTTGCAAGATATCATTGCCATTCTGGGTATGGAAGAGCTAACCGAGGAAGACAAGTTGATTGTGTCGCGCGCCCGCAAGATTCAGCGGTTCTTATCCCAGCCATTCTTTGTGGCCGAAACCTTCACTGGCGCACCGGGTAAATACGTTAAATTAGTCGACACCATTCGTGCCTTCGCTGAAATTATTGCCGGCCAACATGATGACAAGCCAGAACAAGCCTTCTACATGAAGGGTGGCATTGAGGAAGTGACTACCGAAACAACCAAATGAACACAGTATGAGCACACTGCGCTTCAAAATGGTTACACCGGTCACGACACTGTTTGAGCAAGAGGTCGATGGCGTGAGTTTACCCACACAACTGGGTGAAATTACCGTACTGCCAAATCACACTGAGCTCGTGAGTGTACTGGTACCGGGTGAATTGATTGTCCGAACCGATGGAAAAACGCATCCGCTGGCTGTGTCTGGCGGTGTGATTGAAGTAGCGAATAATACGCTGTACGTCTTGGCAGATTCTGCGCAGCACGCCGCCGATATCGACCTGGCCGCAGCTACAGCCCGCACCAAACAATTGGAGCAAGATCTGGAAAACCGCACGCAGCTAGATTTGAACACCTACAGTTTGTTACAACAACAACTGGCCGAAGAACGCGCCAAGCTGCACGTGGCCAGCAAGTGGCGTAAGTAGGGACAATTCATGAATTGCCCCTACTAGGTTTTTTTCACAGTCTCCTGCTGCAGGCGCACCTTGACGATGCTGTTAGCCGGTACGTCGTCACGCACAACAGCTCCGGGATAAATGATGACGTT
>CAYZUI010000005.1:0-1780 GCA_964481945.1 uncultured Gammaproteobacteria bacterium | reverse complement strand
CTCCCCTTCTCCTATCTAGGAGAAGGGGATGGGGGTAGAGGTCTAATACACTTCTTTCTTGTAACATTCATCACAATACACAATCTCTTTCCGCTCTGGTGCATACGTCGTATCGAATTCCGTTGGACACAAACCGTTATGGCCGTGATCAGTTTGGGTACACATACATTGGCGATGCCAAATATTTCTAGGATTGCGCAGGGACATCCTGGCCTTACGGCGGCAGTCAAAACACTGTCTAGGTAGTGGGTAGTTCTGCTGGCGATAAAATGCTAGTTCCCTAGAAATAATTTTATAGTTACGCTGGCAAGCTGTGCACGTCAGTACTTCATTAGTGATCGTATCTGGCACATCCTTCATATCATCCGGGATTTGTGTGATAGTGCCTTGACCATACGTGCCAGGCAAATCATCTTGCCACAGCCAACCCTTAGCCAGAGTTTGTTCTTTAGATAGCGGGAACCACAGGTTAGCCATTGTTTCATTATAAGCAGATTGGCTGTATTGAATTGGAAAAAATTCACCCCATTCTCCAGTTGTCTTCATGTGTTGAATTATTTTATCTTTTAATAGCTCGTATTCATTGGCCGTGTACTGTTTATTTAAAATACAGTATTGCTGTTTTTTGAAACCATACGAGCCGAAACAGGCCTTAGTACCATTGTAACATTCCATACAATAAGTGAGATTCGATACTCCATAAATGCAGGTATGACCAAATAAAATATTGTACGTACTATGACCAATCATCGCTCCCTCATAAGCTTGTTCTGTATTGATACCAAATTGGTAAAGGTCATAACAATCTTTCGTATTCAGTTGTAGTTGGCTGGAATAGGTGACATGATCAATATCTCGACAATCAAAACATTCTTTCGCGTAAGCGGCATTAAACAGATGATCTCCGGTCACCTCGTTGGTTTTATTGGTTTCGGCAAATTTGCGCGGATGTTTTTCTTTCAGTACTTGGAATTGTTTCAGTAAATCTTGTACCGTTGTGTGTGAGTTGGTTTTGAATTGTGAGATTTTCTGTTGGTAGGTCTCTTCAGTGAGCTGCTCATTGAGGAAACAAAAACGTTTATTTCTTAACCCAACGCACAGCATACTATCGCTCACCCCATGGCAGTCGTAGAGGAATCGGCTATGAGCGCAGTCAAAACAATCTTGACTCCAACCAATGTTATAACAATTATTCACATCTACGCACTCATAACATAGCTCTGATTCAAAACAGTTATGCACATCGACACAGTCTTTATCTTTTTTGACGCCATATCCATATAAACAATTTTCATTGAATGTAGCGTGAAAAATCAAGTAGCAATTTTTATTATTCCCCGCTTGATGAGTGTATTCGCTGTTTTCACTAGATTCGTCCACAGTCACACAGGCATGCGGTACTGCCAATTCTAGTTCATGAAACTGTGCAAAAAATGGTTTAGAAAAATCAAAAGCGCGACCATAGTCTCGAGCGTCCCAATCATCTTTCCACCAACATTGAATGCACCAGACCGTGCGAGGATTATTTTCAGGAAATTGGCTGATCATACTTTTACTACATTTTGCGCACGTGCGACTGTATAATACCCCTTCATTGCACCAAGCCATGCGGCGCATCTCTCGACAGCGTGGGCACCAAGTTGGGACCGGTACATCAATGCGTTTATAAAATTCCAAATCCTCGGGGTAGATCTGGAAGGTTTTATTGCATTGGAGACATTGAGTCATCATATTTTTTTCAGACCTCATCCCCTCTGCTCCACTTCTCCTATCTAGGAGA
>CAYZUI010000004.1:0-1570 GCA_964481945.1 uncultured Gammaproteobacteria bacterium | reverse complement strand
AACTTAAATGTGAAGGTTAAATCACACTGGGATAAGAAGTTTAACTACTTTGGCTTTCCGGAAGATGAGATCGTCCGCTTACAAAAAGTACGTAATCTCGGTATTTTGTCCTATCACGTGTCGAGTCAAATTGAGAAACTGGATGGTCTAACGGATCCGGTGCGTCGGTTATTTATGCTCTATGCGAAGTTACGGCAAAAGAATCCGAAGTTAGACACCATCGATATCGGTGGTGGCGGCGCCGTGCCCTATGTCAAGAAGCCAATGTACACTGTCAAGGCCGCGGCCCAACTGATTGTCAAAACCTGCAAACAGATGAGCCAAAAATATAATGTAAAGGAGCCGAATATTATTTGTGAGTGGGGACGGCATATTGTGGCCCCTGCCCAGGTGACTATGTTTAAGGTGATTACGGAGAAATGGGTGGAGAATGGCAGTAACCGCAAATGGTACATTGTCGACGGTTCATTTATTAATGATTTGCCAGATACTTGGACTATTCATCAACAATGGCATGCCATTCCGGCCAATCATATGAACAGTCGTTCCAACCAACGTACTTGGTTGGCCGGATCCAGTTGCGATAGCGATGATAAATATACGGCGCAAGGCAATTATATTTTAATGCCTAAGTTAACTGAAGATGATGATCAATATATCGCGGTTTTAGATACTGGCGCGTATCAAGATTCTCTCGGGGCACATCACTGTATGTTGTCGCATCCACAAAAAATAGTGGCGCATAACGGTGAAATCAAAGTCGCGGCGAAACGGTCTACGGCTGAAGAACTCGGTAAACAATTTGGTTGGTAAATAATATATGATCAAATACCCGATCCGTTCCAATTATACTTACCTTGGTTACCCCAACCCCACTTGGAAAGATGCCAAGGTGGCTTTATTACCGATTCCGTACGATGCGACAACTTCTTATCAAAGTGGTGCGCGGTTTGGCCCGGAAGCAATGATTAATGCTTCAGCTCAGTTGGAATTGTACGATGAGGAGATGGGTTTTGAAACTTTAGGGCGTGTTCCCATCTACACCTTAGACCAAATGGCGCCACAGTTAGGCAACCCAGCCGACATGATGGATGAGGTGTACAAAGCGGTGAAACAAATTTATGGTGATAAAAAATTTCCGTTCTGTTTTGGCGGTGAACATTCCTTAACCTATGGTGCCGTTAAGGCAGCCTGCGAGAGATTCAAAGATGTGTCGGTATTACATTTGGATGCCCATGCCGATTTTCGTAATGAGTATGAAGGAACCAAATACAATCATGCTTGCGTGATGCGACGCAGCATTGAATGTGCAGCCAATGTCACGTCAGTTGGAGTACGGAGCGTTTCTATTGAAGACACGGTTGAACATAAAAGATTTTCAAAACGTCATACAGTATTTCTAGCACCACAAGTACCTATTGCTCAAATTTTAAAAACTCTTAACAAAAACGTGTATATCAGCATCGATATTGATGTGTTTGATGCCAGCATCATGCCCTCTACCGGCACACCGCAACCCGGTGGCTTGAATTGGTATGATGTGCTGGGCTTAGTACGAGCCGTAGCGAAA
>CAYZUI010000003.1:0-3746 GCA_964481945.1 uncultured Gammaproteobacteria bacterium | reverse complement strand
AAGATAATTACTCACACTGCGATACCCTCGCTGGACAGTGAGTTTACGTATTTGACTGGCCTGCTTCGTAGGGACTGATAAACTAATCACTTGACGCATATATCGTTATAGTAATACAGTTGTAATACATGTCAAGTCTGGCAACATATTCCGACAAAAAGTCTGGTCCGTGGATTTTAGCCTCCGCAAAATTCCTCTTTGGCACATTAGCTATTAGTTTGAAGCTTATCCCAGCATCGATTATCGTACTGGCTTTTGCCATGCACTTTTTTGGTGCCATCGGATCACTTCCGAAGGCCTACCCTGAACTTAAACAACTGACAAAAAAACAACTTATAAAAATAAGTAGTCTGGGATTAGCGTTAGTCATCACGGATGTCAGTTATTTTTATGCAATTCGAGTGATGGATGTCTCGGTTTCTACATTGCTGCGTTGGGTGGCGCCAGTTTTGCTGGGTATTGGTGTGTTTGTGACTACTCGGCAAACAAACAACTATCGGGCAGTCATCGCCACTGTGACAGCCTTTATTGGATTGGGTTTAGTGCTCAGTGGCCAAGGTTTTGATTTTGGTACGGCCAATTTCTATGGTGTAGCAGCTGCCTTTATCTCAGCAGCGAGCGTCGCTGTGTATTGGTATAGTTCCAAGCGTGTTCTTCATAATATATCACCAATGACTGTCTTGTTCCTGCGGTCAATGGCAGCGTGCCTGGTGCTACTTCCATTTATTGGCTGGCAAGGTCTGGGGAGTAGCTGGTGGCCAGTAATCCTGTTTGGATTCGTCTATGGTTTTTTTGCCAGTTATCTGGATACTATTGGTATTCAACGTACCCCAATCATACTGGTTGGTCTCATCGGATACATCGTGCCATTGACTTCAGTGTTCGGTGCTACTGTGCTACTCGGTGAGACCATCTCACCGATCATGGCCATTGGCGGCCTGATTGTACTGGCGAGCGGCTTGTGGGCCCAACGGACATAATATATAATAGGTGCAATGACGCCACGAAAATCTCAATTTAAAAGCCGTTTAAAAGATCTCGAAACCGAAGAATTGGTTCATTCAGATAACTTTTTTGCAGAAACGGATGGCGCGCTTAAATTATCCAGTGCTACTGCCGTCAGCGAAGATGCCTGGATGGCTACTCCCGATGGTTATGATGGCCAGTTGGCAGTGGATGTCTATCATGATGAGAAGAATGTTTATATCCGGGCGATTATTGGTGGGTTGGATCCGAAACAACTAGAAGTACACTTAAACAATGACATGGTGACCATCAAGGGCAAACGGCTCTTGCCAGATTTAACCATCAAACCAGAAAACTATTTTATTCAGGAATGTTACTGGGGTGGATTTTCTCGTTCAGTGATTATGCCTTTCGATATCAAAAATGATGCAGTGGAAGCCAAAATTGAACACGGCGTGTTGTTAGTGATCTTACCAAAATCACATCGTTCAAAAAATACGCGCATTCCGGTTAAAGCGGTACGCTAATGGCGAAGAAGAAGGTGGTGAAATCTTCCCATGTCCAAAAAATACTCTTGGGCGGTATTGGTGTTGCGATCATTATTAGTTTATTAGGCGTGATTGGTTATTTTGGATACGAGTATACCTACACGAATAAAATCTACCCCGGTGTCGCTATCGCCGGACAATCTGTTTCCGGCTTAGATTTTGTTTCAGCGGCCCGTTTGATCACGAATTACAAAACCGAATTGCAACAGACCGGTCTGGTCTTTACTTACAATGATGAAACATTCGTTGTCCCAGTGATCAGCGATACTGTACCGCTGATCGATATTCAAACCGACAAAACTGTTCAAGCCGCTTTTGGGGTGGGCCGTGGTTCGGGCGCACAAGGTAATCTTAAACAAAAAATTTCTGCGTTAACATTTGGAACAGATCAACCTTTACTGTATGACAGTGCTACGGCCACCATTGTGGATCTATTGGCCGCCGAATTTGACGATAGCGCCACACCTTATCGCAATGCCAGTTTTGATACCACCACTGATCCGATCACGGTATTACCGCATAGTGATGGAACAAAGTTTAACTGGCCGGAAGTTCTGGCAGAAATGGAAACCCAGCTCAATACGTTACAACCAGTGCACATTACGCTTGAGCTGGAAGCGGATCCGGCTCCTGTTACTACCACCATTGCTGAACAACGCGTCGCCGAGGCCGAAGCGATTTTAGATTTAGCACCAGTGACTTTAACTTATGAAGATAATACCTACACCATTGAGCGAGATGAGCTCGCTGGTTGGCTGACTACAGAATTAACCTTTGCTGAAGCAGCTATTCGAACGTCATTGGATCCGATCGCCGCAGACATTAACATTCCGGTGAAAGAAGGACGTTTTAGTTTAGATATTGTGGCTGGCGAGGTGAAGCTGACGCAATTTGAAGATGGGGCCGATGGTTTAGAAATCACGTTAGATAAAACCATCGCTGCTCTTAATCAAACAGTGCTAGGTGATCGCCAATCAACTGTGGAACTGGTTGTGGAAGTAGCGCATCCCAAAGCCACACCAGATAGTTTGGATGATCTCGGCATTAAAGAATTACTTGGCACCGGTACGACGAACTTCGCCGGTAGTCCCAGTAACCGCATTGCCAATATCCGCCGTGGCGCCGATTTGGTGAATGGATTGTTAGTGGCACCGGGTGAAACTTTCTCCTTACTCGATACTCTAAGACCGTTTGATGCCGCCAATGGTTGGCTCCCAGAATTAGTGATTAAAGGGAATAAGCTCGAAAAAGAATTAGGCGGCGGTTTATGCCAAATTGGTTCGACTAGTTTTCGGGCCGCTATGATGTCCGGACAAGAAATTGCCGAACGGCGCAGTCATTCTTGGGCTGTATCCTACTATAATTACAATGGCAAAGCGGGCGTGGATGCAACGATTTATGATCCCGCACCAGATTTTAAATTCAAAAATTCCACCGAGCATTACATTCTCTGGCGCACTCGCATTGAGGGATATGATATTTATTTTGAAATGTGGGGCACAGATGATGGCCGCAATGGGTATTTCACTGAACCAGTGAATTATGGTTACGTCTCGCCTGGTCCAACCGAAGAAGTTGTAGATGAAACCTTGCCGCCCGATACCCGTAACTGCGCCCAGCATGCCTATACCGGGGTGTCCGCTTCGTTTGATTATATTATAGAATGGGCCGATGGACGGACCGATACCCAGAACTTTACCAGCGTTTATAAGGCGCAACCAGCTAGGTGTTTAGTGGGGCCAGAACCAGAGGCGGAAACCACCGAAGCAGATACCGAGGACGCTGAAACAGATACAGCGGAAGAAGCTGATGCGGATCGCGCTGACGACACGAAAAAGAAGAAAAAGAAAGATTAGCGGTCAAAAAAATCCCTCCTAGCTGTAGGCAAGAGAACCTGTGGAGGGATGCATAGAGCCGGAGCCTTATGTATCCTACCAGAAGGTTCCCATGCTCGTCGTGCCTACAGTTAGCAGGGATCTTCGAACCCCACCTCAACCCTCCTCTTTCAAGGGTAGGGAGTAAAATGAGGAACCGGACAGGTTAGCGGATTTTTTGCGTTTTGTCAATCCCTCGACTCACTTCGTTCGCTCAGGACTATAGTCATAGGATTATTTTTGGCTAATGTTAGGTAACTTTTTTATTTATGACCTTTTATCTTGACACTACTATTCATTTTCCTTACGCTAGGTCCGCCGAATCACCGGCTGCTAGGAGGTGCCCATGACCCTGAAG
>CAYZUI010000002.1:0-4435 GCA_964481945.1 uncultured Gammaproteobacteria bacterium | reverse complement strand
AGGTGCGCGTATTGAATAACGATAAAACCCTGTTTAATCAATATATTACAAAAAAGACTAATAAAGCAGTCGCCGGTTTACAAAGTAATACTGCCTATTATGTCAAAGTACGCGCCAAACAAAATACGCGCAAGGGAAAATGGTCTAAGCTGAAACAGTTTACCACCCTAGCCGCTGACACTGATGATGACGATACTGATAACGATGATGACGGTGATGATGATGGAGTGATTCAACCGACAGTTGATTTTAGCGCTGCCACCTATACTGGAGCGGAAGATGCCGGTGCCATTACCGTAACGGTGAATTTAAGTGCTGCGGCCACCACAGCAGTCACCGTGAATTACGCCACCAGTGATGGCACCGCCACAGCTGGGACTGATTATACGGCTGCCAGCGGGACACTAACCTTTGCGGCCAGCGATACCAGTGAAACGTTTACCGTGACGCCAACCAGTGATACGACTAACGAAAGCAATGAAACGATCACGGTAACGTTAGCCACTGCCAGTGGCGCCACCATCGGTAGTACGAATAATCCGGCCACGATCACGCTCACCGATAACGACAGTTTAACGATTTCCAGCCCATCGTTTACTGACGGCGGCAACATTCCTGTAACCTTTACCTGCAATGGTTCAGATGTTTCACCAGCCTTGAATTGGGTCAGTACTCCCAGTGGGACGCAAAGTTTTTATCTGCAAGTTAGAGACATCGATGCGGATAACTTTGTACATTGGGCCGTAAAGAATATTTCGGCATCAAGCACGGGTGTGGCTCAAGATGCGGTACCGACCAGTGGAGTGGAGTTTTTTAACGATTTCGGCTTAACCGGTTGGGGAGGACCGTGTCCGCCGGTGGAGGATGGCGCTCATACCTATCAATTTACGATCTATGCCCTAGACACCGCTACGTTGTCCAGTTCCACCGTCAGCGAAGCTCTCACCGAATTATCAACCCACATTTTGGAACAACATAGCATTACCGGAGAATACGATGCTTAAAGCTATGAATTAAATACTATGGTTCTCGACTTCGCTGACCAGCGGATGAAGTAGGTAGACTTTTTTACGTTTCACGGGATGATTGACAAATGCAAAAAAATATGATATTTTTAGGTTAACTTAACTAAAGTCATATAATTGTAAAAACTTTATGAGCTCACTGGAAAACCCCAAGCACAAAATAGAAGATAAGCCGCCAGCTGGAAGTCCTGATAGTGGTGATGAACAGCTTGATTCACGTACCCCAGAAACATTAAAGGCTGCTGCTGTTGAAAGAAGTGGAAGCATCATGAATACTGCTCAAACTCGGGCTGAACAAATGGCACATGCTCTTGCTCGAGGCATCGAATTGGTTACAGGTAGAAAATCAAGAGAAACTCCTTCTCGACTTTTGGGGGATGCGGCTCAACCTATTACTGAAGACGTTGCAACCTATAGGGATGCGCGAGATAGTCAAACCACTCCACCAGAAACCCGTTTTAGTTATAAAGCTCTGGAAGGTATCTTGACTGGTTTAAACTTGCCGCCAGCTGCCATGGAAGTCGGCTTGAAAGCAATGGATAAGCTAATGGACAAAGTTCTGAAAGCTGGTGGTGATGCGAAAAGTGAAATTGAAAAACTCTAAATTTAACTACTAGCACCACCGTATGCCCACTCAACCATCAACGTCATTAAAAAAAGATCTGAATGCTATTTTAGAAAATCAAAAAAATAAAACAGACGATGCTCTAAAAGAATTTGGCCAAGACTTAAAAAAAATAGAAGATCAAGTTGGTCAACAAGCTACGAATGACATCAAAGCTGCTTAAGGAGCAATGTAATCAGATGGCTTGTCGTTGGGCTGCTTCGTCAAAGTCAGTAGTGAGCCCACGTTCCTCTATCAGTTTTCGTAATTCTCGTTTTGCTCGAGACAGTCGTGACATTACCGTTCCCAGTGGTATTTTCAGTGTTTTGGCGATTTCTTCATTGGTCAAATCTTGAAAATAACGCAACCGCAGCACTTCGGCATGTTTGTTCAACAATTCATCCAATAGTTCCTGAACCGCCGTCTGCTGGAGCAATTCGTGTAATAGTTGTTCTGGTGACCTTGTATCACGCTGACCGAATGGCAAAGCGTCATTATGCATGGCATGTAGTGTCGCATGCCGCTTGGTGTCACGTTTTTCATTTATAGCACTATTGCGCACAACTCTATATAACCAACTTTTTAATGCCTCAGCTTGAACATCCGTCTGATTGTGCGCCAGTTTAGCAAACGCTTCTTGGACGATTTCTTCAGCCCGCGCGTGATTGGAGACGATACTATGAGCATAACGCGTCAGCGAATCGCGGTAGCGATGTACTATGGCATTAAAGGCTGCCGTGTCACCACTACGGTATCTTGTGATCAGTTCCCCATCGCTGACTCCTTCCACCAGACGAAGATTTGGTCGATCATGTGAAGCGGTACGCATAGAATAGTGATTAGTTGTGAGAAAAAACAACCTCTCCGATGAGAAGTAGCATTAGTAGCGTACCAACGATTGTGGTCAGATAAACCAACGGAGCGGTGTCTTTGTATTTAATAATCGCCAACAGACCAAGGATGGGTGCAGCCACACCAGCACATATACCGGCTAACATTAACCACACCAAAGCTGATGTGGTAGATAATGCACTGCCCACAAAGAAGGGTATGGGCGTGACAATGGTCAAAACAATCGACCATTGGCCTGCAGTTGTCTTTGGTAAGTTGATCACAATTACAGTATAGCACTTGTCGTGAATATGATGTATCATGACCAACAGATAATTGACTTATCATTATTTTTATGGCAAAACGATTTGGAGCTCTAGGCAGTATTCACAATAAGGTTAAACATCCGCACAAGACGAAGAAACGTCTAGCGATCAAAGCGGCCATGCTGGCCGCCAAGGCAGCTAAGAAAAAGCGCCGATAGCAGCATGCAACAAGTCAAGGCTTTACAGTATCTGCAATCTGGCAGAAACGTGTTTGTAACCGGCCCGGCGGGTTCGGGTAAAACATTTTTGCTGAATGATTTTATTCAGTGGGCTAAGCAAGCCGGTAAAAAAATCGCTGTGACGGCTTCTTCGGGGATCGCGGCGACGCACTTGGGTGGCGTGACGATTCACTCCTGGTCTGGTTTAGGTATCGCTGATCGCATTTCCGAATATGCTTTAGATGGATTGCTACAGAAACAGCATCTACATAAGCGTTTTACCACAACAGACATACTGATCATCGATGAAATTTCCATGTTTGATGCGGATCGACTTGATTCTGTAGATCGTATTTTACGTACCATCAGAAATAACGACACTCCGTTCGGCGGCATCCAAGTAGTGCTGTCTGGTGACTTTTTTCAACTACCTCCCATTACGCGCGGTGGAGCACCAGTTAAATTCGCTTTCGAATCTAACGTGTGGGATGAGCTTGATTTAGTCATTTGCTATTTAGATTTAGTCTATCGCCAATCGGATGATCCCCTCTTAACTATTTTGCAAGAGATCCGTAGTAGTGAGGTGACAGACCAAACCATTGAACAATTACAAGATCGCCTAGCCGCACCGCTGCCAGATCATCTCACGCCCACGCGGCTCTACACTCATAATGTTGATGTAGATGCCATGAACCTGGTTGAACTCAGGAAATTGCCTGGCGAACAAAAAAATTTCCAAATGACCAGCTCGGGCAAGAAAGATCAAGTGGTGCAGTTAAAAAAATACTGTATGGCACCAGAGGAACTATGCCTGAAAAAGGGTGCCGTCGTGATGTGTGTGAAAAATAATCCTACAGCTGGGTACGTCAATGGTACACTGGGCACGGTGATTGACTTTGGCTTTGACGCAGTCGAGATTCAAACAACTGAAAAACAAATACTCACCCTCCATCCCGAAAGCTGGGTGATTGAAAACGACGGTAAGAAAATCGCCCAGATTAGCCAGTTGCCGTTACGGTTAGCTTGGGCCATTACGGTGCACAAAAGTCAGGGCATGACCCTGGATGAGGTGGAGGTAGATTTATCTAAATCGTTCGCCCCCGGTATGGGGTATGTGGCGCTGTCGCGAGTGCGCACGTTGGCGGGGTTATATTTGCGTGGGATCAATCAGCGAGCCTTACTGGTGGAACCACGTATTACTGAACAGGATCAGTTTTTCCTGAAAGCGTCGCAGTCCAACACGATTTCGAGTACGTCTTGAATCCCCTGACGTGTTTTTGTCGAAAATGGAATAACTAAACGATCACCCACCGTAGCTTGAATGTGGGCCAACTGTTTTGGATAATCTGGTTGACGAATTTTATCTACTTTGTTCGCTATAATAATAAAATTTTTATCATGCTCTTCCAATTGCTGAATCATAGCCAAATCACGATCGGTTGGACCAATGTTTGTATCCAACACCAGCACAATGACTTTCTGCTGGTAGTC
>CAYZUI010000001.1:0-7179 GCA_964481945.1 uncultured Gammaproteobacteria bacterium | reverse complement strand
TTTGTAAACCGGCGACTGCTTTATTAGTCTTTTTTGTAGTGGATTGATTAAACAGGGTTTTATCGTTATTCAATATGCGCACCTGATATTTTTTCGCCGACGTCACCTTTTGCCATTGCACCGTGGCCGTCTCGCTAGCGATATTTACCACTTGAACCTGTTTCACTTGTGTCAAACTAGCAACATTTGGACTCACACCCAATGTGACCAACAAAATCAATAAGAGACCGCTCTTTATTTTGTTCATATTGCCAGTATACGACGAATCTGCGCTATTGCCTAGTGAGAAATTAGGCAGCTAGGTCATTTGATGCACTTGTGTCACCAGGTGATGTTTCGGACTATAAAACAGGTACAAACCAATGTTCGGGAATCCAAAATCTGAAGCGTTACATTGTCCAATAAAGAGCATATCGTTTCCGTCTGGATCTGTCGGATAGTACCCACCATTTTGAATAAAGTTTGGCAGGGCACCCAGGTAGTTAATACTGCTTAATTTTCCAGCATAAAAGTTTATTGGTTTATGGCCCTGCTCGTCCAGTGGTTGCAGTTGTCTGACCAGAGTTTCAAGCTGATCATCATATCCCTCAAGATCTATGACATACGGTCGCAGCCAACCGGTCTTTTTTTCAAACGCTGCAGCGCATGCCACGGTTTGCGGGAGCAAGCGCACCCAACCTTTACGTTTATAGGTACCATCCATCTCCAACGGTTGGGGAAAGCTCTGAAAAGATTTTTGATCTTCGGCCTGTTCAAAAACAACCCTCGTGTATTTCCCAGACTGCACACTAAAACTCACTTGATCCACAGCACTGGCGGTATGAAACACAAAGTGAATTTTTTCTGGCAGATGAAAGTGGGTGTGGGCGAGATCGATCGTCAGCAATACTCGAAATTTGTCGAGCAGTGACGTAGCCACAGCGGGAAAGACCACATGAGGAGTCTCTGTTTCACTAAATTGCATGAATTCAATTGGATGTGCTGTTTTCATTTTGGCTACAATGTACCCAACGGGGTGGCGTTAAACATTTTGGCATTGTACTATATACTTCAGTAAGTATACAAGTGAATTATTAGCCTCAATCATGAGCATTCTCAAAAATTTCATCACTCAATCAGAATTAGAGCGGTTCATACGGCTGACGACCGATAACAGTAGACCGAAAGGATCTGTTCTGTTTTTGGTATTCGATCTGGTTGTTGGAAATATCGAATCGGCCTTTGATGATGCCATAAAAAAAAGCATTACTGATCGATTCCCGCATCTGACGGAACTGGATCTTGAAGACGTGCAAGCGCAAGCCAATGCGGAGCTGGGAGATGTATTTGTCGGTCTGGATTTATTTGAAACTGGGGTAATCGTCAGTCCTGAAATGGCAGCGGTTATTCGCAACCAACTTCGCGACGGAGAGCTCACTGTTATTGATACACGAGCCTGCGCATTGTATGAGCAAATGAAAAAACCGCTTCGCAATGGAATATTAGAAGAGTTGCGCCAAGCTATGAACAATCACTACCTGGCGGTACGCGATGAAGACCGAGCAGCGGATGATTGCGAGCAGTTGTATGCAGAACTGGAACGCATCTGCGATCAATATGAGAACCAGTTCAAAGAGTACGACATTAACCAGCGTGAATTACGGAGTGAAGTTACAAGAGTGGGCAGCGGAAAACAGGGACGCGATTTTAGAGATCGAATAGCCACGATAATTCCACTACGTGATAGGCCACGAAGAAAATGATTACTCCGAATAATACTTTCGCCAATATACACCTCCACCTCTAGTGCCAGCGTAGAGGATTTTTTTTGTGGCATCAAGTTCGAGACTAAACACACCCTGGTGTTGCAAGCCTTCATTGAACTCCGCCCAAGTAGCGCCACCATCTCGACTGACATATACCCCGTGATCACCAACCAGTCCGCGGCTCAAAAAAAGTCGGAAGTAATCAACCGTGCTGATAAACACCGTTTGACTATTATCCGGATCCACCACGATATCGCCCACGCCATATTGGCTGGGGAGTGCTGGACTAGTCACTTTACTCCAATCGGTTCCTCCATTACTACTTTTGTAGAGCCCGTCATCATCTGTCCCCAGATAGAGTATGGCTGGATTCATCGGATCTGACGCGATGGTGTTGGTCTCAACGGTTTCCAGACCGTGATTAATTGTTAGCCAGGTTTTTCCTGCATCAACGCTTTTATAAACACCTTGACCAGCGTCAGTTTTATCTTGAAATTCGGTTGGCCCCTGTGTGGTCGCATAGACGGTGTCGGCAATATTTTTATCGACCATGATCTTACTCACATGTACATTGGTTTCAAAACCAGCCACGGATTGCTGCCAGGTGATACCACCATCGGTGCTGATGGAAATGCCTCGGCCGTTGGTTGGGGTGTATTGATCGCCTCCACCACCGACATACAGGCGTTGCGGATTTTGCCAATCAATGGCAATGCCGTGGAAATGCGCAATACCGGGAAGAATTTCTGCATTCCCAAAAGCTTGTTCGGCGATTCGTTCCCAGGTGCCGGCTCCATCCCGGCTGACATAGATTCCGCCATTGGTGGTGGCAAAAATAGTTTGCGGATCCGTGGGATGCGTGGCTAAAAGCATCAGATAGGGATTTTCGAGATTCAGCGAAGCGAATGTCCAATTCATACCGCCATCGATGCTTTTAAACACGCCCTGCGAATAGGTGCCAGCATACAGCACGCCGTCAGCGGCTCGCACGATATCAACTACTTCGCTACCGATAAAACCTTTATTGCTATCTTCCCACTGATCTTCATCATTGGCCAATGACCACAGGCCTTGGCGTCCGGCAATGACCGTAGCGCCATTAGATTGAACAGCCAGTTTTTCGATACCAACATTTGGAATGTATGGTTGATTGTGTGTCCAAAAAAATTCATGCCACGATACGCCACGATCGGTTGATTGATAAATTTTTCTTGAAAAAATCGCATACACGTTATTAGCGTCAGCAGCGGAAATCACCACGCTGCCTTCGGAGGGGTCAAAATAGTGCACCGGAAGCTGTACCCACGATTGACCAAAATCTTCCGTTTTATAAACGCCAGCACATTGCTCTAACTCGATGGCTAAGGCCGCCGCTTGATCTGTTAGGCCAGCCACGGCCAGGCAGGCTTCTTCTTCAAAGACGCCAACGCGAACATAGGCTTCATTGGGTGTGGCCGGGTTAGTGGCAATGTCTAAAATATCACTACGATGGAACGATGCATCACTGCGTCTCCAGCTATTTCCTTGATCGTCACTGGCAAACAAGGCTGAATTTGTCCCCACCAGGAGTAACTGATCATTGGCCGGGTGAGGGGCAATGACCGTAATAAAATTGGCTTGGGCATCTGAAATTCCAGCCCAAATGGGTTGCACACTCCAAACCGCTTCCGGTAACAGCGCTACCGCTTGCCAGTGTTCAGCGTTGTCGATTGATTTGAATATCGTCACACCGGCCTCGGTCACTGCACCGACGAAAATTAAATCGGCATTGGCTGGGCTCATACTGACAGCCGTAAACATTGTGGCAGCCAGATCGATGCCCAACCAGGTCTTGCCACCATCGTTGGTGCGATACAAACCGCGTGTGGTTTCATCAGTCTGACTGGGCGTTGTGACGATCATGATTTCTTCAGGATCAGTTGGGTCAACAGCAACATCCTGAATACTTTCTGTGCTACCTCCCAGTGCTTCCCAGGAAAAATTTTCATCGATTTTGTACACACCATTACCACCCAGATTATAGTTGTAGGACGTGCCGGCTAAGAAGGTATCTCCCACTTGTTCAAGATCGGTAATCCAGCCACCGAACGGACCATTCACTTGGGTCCATTGCTCCGATCGAATGGCGACAGCTGGACAATCCAGTGCACACGAAGCATTGCCTTCACCACTGTCACAGGTGGTATTGCCGCACAATGCTGCGACCGGAAGCGAAAGGGCGGGGATAGTGCGCACCGGTTGCCGTAGGCCGAAGACAAAGATTCCGCCAGCCACCAGAACAACACTAACACCAAGCCAAGCAAGCTGTTTTTTGGAAATGGTCATAGAGTGAGTATAGCACCAACTATGATATACTATACACTATGAGCCTAGAATCAAAGCAGCACCGCCTCCAATTGGCCAATACACGAAACATGCGTGGTATTATAGAAGCAGATTGGAACATACAGTTCTCGTCGGATGATGAATACACAAACACATTCGAATATCTTCTAAGAGGTAAAAAATTAAGAGACTTACTGGAACGCTGGGAGCCAGGCAATACCGCTGTCCTGGACATGATGGGGTATGGCGAAGTGCTGTATGACCTAGGTGTCAAACACGGATTGGCAGTGGCCTTAAGTGATCCGCGCAGTGATGAACGGAAGGCGAAACACGGCAGTGCTGTTCAATTACTTCCCGGAGACGTTATGGCTTCACAAACCTGGCGTAAGATTGACGCCTGGTTACGCACAAATGCCCCAGACGATCACTTGTTTAAAATGATAGTATGTCACCCCATCGCTGGTTTAGCCGAGCTACCGGCGCGCGTGGATTATAACTACATATTGATTGATCGTCTGTATCGGCGCTTAAGTGATCAAGATGGAATACTACTGGCGCAAACTGATGACACATTTGATGATTACCTACGCGCCTGGGTTGATCGCATAAATGCAACTAAGGGATTAGAAGCCAACTGCCAGACTTTATCTCCTAAAGATGGTGCACTTAAATCTATCATCGAGCATCAGGCAATCAGTCCACGATCTTCAGCAGTGCGCATCACAAAACATGCTGGCGCCCCAGCGCGGCTGCCTACTCTCGGCGATGAAGAATACTCTGCCATCTTACCTATTTGATTTTCGTTGATATTGTTATGAATCCAGAGGGAAAAAGACGTCGTACGGTAGAACCACCTGATGCAGATCCGCCGGAACCAACTGATCCGGTTGATGCCTGGCTGCATACTTTTATGGAAGCTTTAGAACTGGCTCGTAACGACAGGCGTAGCCGTATGACTTACTACACGATTGAGCGTGGCAGTAATGAAGAAACTACAGAAATAACCACTGCTCTGCTCGTTCCTGCACAGCAGGCCTGGGATGCGCTACTGCTGTACAAGCCAACCATGGCGCCAGACAAATTGGTGAGGTTTGAACAACTTGAGTTACAGTATTTTGAATATATGAGTGAAGTAGAGGCGCATATTGTCCGTGGACTGCTGTTGCGTCAAAATAAGCGGACGGACCGTCTCCAATTTGAAGACAATGGCAATGTATTGCATAGTTTTGACGTGAGGGTACCACCGCCACCGTATAGTCCTAAAGACCGGAATAACAATTTACCGTTGTGGTTAAATGAATTTGCTGACGGTGTGAGACCGTATGCTAAAAAACTAAAACCTAAACTCAAGAAAAAGCCGGTCTTATTGGTCACTCCTTTGCAGCGTCACGAGCGCGGCAGTGGTAAGCGAATTTACGGCTTATATAATGAATTGATCCGCTCCTTGGTGGAAGCAGCGGATGAATCAACCAACAAGGGACCGTCGGACCAAATGATGGATCGACTGGAAGAGTTATGCCTATACTTACGCAGCGAATGGGCCGGGTTATGTCCGCCAATTGCCGAAGAATACGAACAGCTGTCTAAATATATGAGGCCGTTGGTCAAGCACATTGTCCACTAATTATGACGACACTATCGACACCGATCAGCGCGCTCACCAAGGATGACTGGATAGAACAGTACGGTCTTGGTTCTTTGGAGTATTATAACAACGAACAATGCCGGTCGCTGTTAGAGCAATACCCGACCGAGTTTTCCAGTATAGCAACGGTTATCGCTTTTAGACGCGAGCTGACACTGGAGATTCACGAGCTGCTACGACGAGGAGCGGCACCGGTGGTCTTTGCGCAGCTTGAGCAATGGCACACAATCCCTGAACACATCCGGTATGACTTTCTTGGCCACGTAGGTTTGCAAGAGGTCTTAACCAATACAACGGCGGAGGTTTGGAACAGCATTCCAGCGGATATGGCACAGGCATTACCGACATACCGACGACCGGCAGACATCTTGCGGGCTGCAAAAAAAGAGCCTGACTTTGCTGAACGCTATACGCGCCTGCCCCAAGACATCCGTGACTTATTGCCAACTGCCTGGTATCCAGCGTCAATGGTGTATAAATTGGATTTGGAATTATTTAACGCGATACCGGAGCAACTACGTAAAACCGTGGCACGAACTGCAATGAGTTTTAACGTAAAACCGAGCTCTGATTTTGACTGGAGCCTGCTTTCGGCCGAGGAGCAGATGGCACTTGCTCAAAACCCTATGCAGGAAACATTCATTACTAGCTTTAAGGCCGATATTTGGGATGCCCTCGATCCGCGATTGCGTATGCTTCTTGTTTACGAAACGGCGATTCGATGTAGGGATTTTTTTAAGTATGCGGATCCCAATCTGTGGCCTCGTGTTCCAGAGCAATACCTTGAAGCCCATCTGAAAAATGCGGAAACATTTCTCTTCCACGACCCGGATTTGGTAGAGGCTTTTTTAGAGCAGATCCCCGACGATCTTAAAATGGACTGTATCACTGCCAAACAAAGTGAGGACCTCATCAGGCAAGCAAAAACGCAGCCATGGTGGGAAAATTTTCCAAGTCGTGAACTGGTGAAAACCGGATTGCGTCATTCCGCATTTTTTAACCTGACTGCACAATACTCTACTCCGGAACGGTGGTGGGCAATTCCGGAGCAATTTCATGATCTTGTAGTGCGCCATGATTCAGCTACTTCACTATTAACGAATACACGCCCCGAATTTTGGGAGTTGGTCCCTCCAAAAAAAATGTCAGCCCTTCTGGATGGCTCTATTTTGCTAGACCGGCTTCTCAAGAGTGATGATTACCGGGAATGCGCCGAAGACTTAGAAATATTTAGACAGCGCGAGACCGCTAGTGACCAACAGCGCCAGAGGCTGGCGCCAGGAGTACCTGTGCCCATATTCAAAGCTATTATGCTCCCGTTGTTGCAGCGTCAACAGAAGTATCCCTCGGAACGCGTACAACAACTCATTCAACGTCAAGTCGAACGCATGCGAACTGCCTATGCCGATCACGTAGCCGCGTCAGAGCAGACGCCGACAATAGGCTATGAAATAGAGTTTGAAA